>DASQQQ010000050.1:0-13467 GCA_035643355.1 Actinomycetota bacterium
CCCGCCAGCCCACCACCGACCACCACCACCCGACCGCTGCCGTCCATCGAGCTCACCCCCCCACCCCCGACAGGCAGCGGGCCGCCACCCACGCCTTCTGGAGCGGCGAGAGGGACAGTCGCCGGCGCAGGACCTCGGCCGGCGCCTCTTCGATCGTGGTCAGGAGCCGGCGGTAGATGCCGGTCATGGCTCCGACGCAGGCGGCGCTGCGCCGATCCAGCATCGGCAAGAGCTGCAGGCCCCGCTCGAACCACCCGCGGGCCCTCCCGGCCTCGAAGGCGACCAGCGCCACGGCCGCCGGGTCCGCCAGGTCGAACCTCGGGTCCAGGCCGAAGGCGGCTAGGTCCTCGGCCGGTAGGTAGCAGCGTCCGACGCCCCGATCCTCCCGGACGTCGCGGAGGATGTTCACGAGCTGCATGGCCACACCCAGGTCGTCACCGAGGACGGCCGCGCTCGCGGAATCATCGGCGCCGAACACCGCCACCGAGAGGCGTCCGATCGACCCGGCCACCCGCCGGCAGTAGCCGACCAGGTCGTCGATGTGTCGGTACGAGGTGCCCCGGACGTCCATCTCGACCCCGTCGATCAGGTCGACGAAGGCATCCATCGGCAGGCCGAAGCGCGCGGCGGCGTCTCCCACCGCCACGAGCACCGGGTCCTGGGGGGAAGCGCCGACGCGCTCGAGGTCGTCGCGCACGCGCTCCAGCGCCTCGAGCTTGACCTCGGCCGGGAGATCTCCATCCCCGATATCGTCGATCCGGCGGGCCAGGGCGTAGACGGCGCAGAGCCCTCGGTACCGATCGGCCGGCAGCAGCCGGATGCCGTAGTAGAAGTTCGCCGCCTCGGACCGTGTGATCCGGCCGCACGTCCGGTAGGCGGCCTGGACCTCGCGTTCCGGGGCAGAGGCGTGAGCACTCATCCGGCCCCACCTCGCAGGACGGCGAGCAGCCACCGGGCACGTCGGAGCGCTCCGGGACGGGGTGAGCCGGAGAGCACGTCGTGATCCGCACGCGCCATCGCGTCCAGGGCGGCCAGCCCCCCCGCAGCGAACGCGGCCACCGCGTACCGGGCCCGACCCCGGAACGTCGCCGCGAGCGGCGCGCCGCTCGCCAGCAGCGAGCGAGCCCGTCCCTCCTCGAAGGCCATCAGGGCGTGGAAGGCCTCGGTGGGGACGTCGGAGCCCAGGATCGCCTCGGGCACACCGAACCGCACCAGATCATCCTGGGGGACGTAGATCCGTCCTCGGCCGTGATCCTCGCGGACGTCCTGCCAGTGCTCCACGAGCTGCAGTCCGGTGCACACATCGTCGGACAGCGCCACACGCTCCGGCGTGGCCGCTTCCAGGACGTGCAGCACGAGGTGACCCACCGGGTTGGCCGAGAGCTCGCAGTAGGCCCGGAGATCGGAGAACGTGGGGTACCGGCGGACGGTCTGATCCTGCCGGTTGGCGGCGATCAGCCGGCGGAAGGGCTGGTCCGGGATCCGATGCCGCCGCACCGTGGGAACCAGCCGCCGGAACAGTGGGTGCGTCGGGGCTCCCGCGAACAGCAGGTCGACCTCACGCTCCAGGTGGTCGAGCAGGGCGGCACGATCCCCGGCAGCCTCGTCCCCTGCATCGTCCACCAGCCTGGCGAAGCCGTAGATCGCCAGCAGGTCCCTCCGCACCTCCGCCGGCAGCAGGCGCGAGGCAACCGGGAAGTTCTCGCCCTGGACGCGAGCCATGACCGCGTCGGGCCGCGGCACGGCCGTCGCGCCCATCACTCCCCCATCGCCTGGATGAACACCTTTCGATCTCGGGAGCGGTCGAGCTCCAGGAAGAAGACCCGCTGCCAGCGGCCGAGGAGCGGCTCGCCATCCTTCACGGGGATGTGCTGAGAGGCCGACCCGATCAGCGATTGCCGGCAGTGCGCCCACCCGTTGGGGATGTCGTGGGGGTCGTCCTCCAGGTTCTGGGTCCGGACCTCCAGGTCGTCGTGGACGTAGGAGCCGTCCACCGGGACCAGCGAGTCCATCAGGCGGCAGAAGTCCTGCACGAATCCCGACTCGCTCTCGTTGATCACCACGGAGCAGGTCGTATGCGGGGAGTAGACAAGGACGCTGCCGTTCTGCACCCCGCTCTTGGTGACGACCTCACGCACGTCATCGGTGATGTCCAGGAACTGCCCGCAGTGGGTCGTCTGGAACGAGTGATTCTCGAGTAGAACGGTCATCCCACCTCCACAAGCCCGTTGCCTGCAGACCTTTCCCCCTCGCGGTGCGACTCACACATATCTCACATGCCTGACCGATCGGTCTAGTCCGTTGTTGGTGGCTACCGATCATCCGAGGGATCGTGGCCGCATGTCAAGCGGCGAATGCCGGCTCAACGCCGGCGCGCGGGGAGCGGCAGCGGGACCGCATCCGGGTTCAGCGCTCGACGGAGCAGCGTGCTCAGCACCCGATCCAGGACCTCTCCCCCGGCCCGCTCGGGATCGGCCGGGTCGGTGTGCCGGCCGAGCCCGAGCATGAGGTCGCCGAAGACGCGACGCGCGGCCGCCGGGTATCCGGGGCGACGTTGAGAGGCTCGCCCCAACAGGTCCAGGAACAGGGCCGATCGTGGCTCCATGAGATCGGCGGCCCACGACGCCAGCCGATCGATCGGCACGGGACCGTCGCCCACCGACTCGGCGACCGCCTGGGTCACCTGAGCCGCCGCCGCCTCGGCCGCGGCGAAGAACAGCTCTTCCTTGGAGCGGAAGTGCCGGTAGAAGGACCCCTTCGCGATCCTGGCCACCCGGCAGATGTCGTCGACGTTCACGTCCCCGTATCCGCTCCGACCGAAGGACTCGACGGCCGCATCGAGCAGGCGCCCGCCCGGGGTCCGACGGCGGTCGGGTCCCATCCGCAGGTCGATGGCCCGGTCCCACATCTCCGGCCGGAAGGCCTCGCCCGCCTCGAGCGCCACCAGATCGGGCAGGACCCGGCGGATCGTCTTCAGGGACAACCCCCGACGCTCCCGGAGCACCCGGATCAGTCGAAGACCGGTGACGTGCCGGTCGTCGTAGAGGAACCGGTTGACGGCGGCCCGCTTGGGCGGCGCGAGCAGCCCCAGCCGGAGGTAATGATGGATCGTCGCAGGCGGAACGCCCGTCCTGCGCGTCAGCTCGGCGATGGTGAATCGGTCATGTGCAGCCATCTGAACCCAACGGTCGATAGTTACATACAATCATCCTCACGTGGGTATCGGACCTGGGGTGCTGACCATGGGAACCGTAGGGCTGGTGACGGACTCCAGCGCATGCCTTCCGGCCCAGATCGCGGACCGGGCGGGTATCGGCGTGGTGCCGGTCACGATCCACCTCTCCTCCCGCGTCGTCCCGGGCGACGATCCCGTGGCGGCGCGACTCGTCTACGACGCCCTCCGCAGGGACGAGCCGGTCAAGTCCAGCGCCCCTACCCCGCTCGAGTACCTCCAGGCCATCGACGACCTGGAGGTGGACTCGGTGATCGTGGTGGTGCCCGCCGAGGAGTTCACGGTGATGCGTCGGAACGCCATGGTGGGGGCCGGTCTGGCGAGACACCCCGTCACGGTGGTGGACTCCCGGACCGCTGCCTCGGCCCAGGGGCTCGTGGTGGGAGCGGCGGCGGCCGCGATCGCCGCCGGTGGCTCCCACGACGACGTGGTCGAGGTCATCGAGGACGCCTCCCGGCGGGCCGAACTCGTGGCCATGCTCGATCAGCTCCGGTACGTCCGCCGCAGCGGCCGCGTGTCCGCTGCGGCCCTGGGCCTCGCCGAGGAGCTGGGGATCAAGCCGGTCTTCCGTCTCCGGGACGGCCGCGTGGAGCGGGTCGCGATCCCTCGCAGCGAGGGAGCGGCCCTGGAGCGCATCGCTCGGGAAGCCGCGCGCCACGGTCTGCCGCAGGGTGACGGCGCGGTAGTGTTCCATGCGAGCTCCCCGGCCCGGGCGGACCGCCTGGTGGGCCGCTTGGGCGTGACGGCCCCGCCGGTCGAGTTCAGTCCAGGCATGGGCATCCACACCGGCCCAGGTGTGGCCGGGGTGGCCTGGCTACGGCGTTCTTCCTCCCAGGCGTGACCCCCTCACGCTCCAGACGCTTCACCCGCCTGCTGCTGCCCTGCGCGCTCGCGCCGATGCTCGAGACGGGGCTCGTCGCCGAGCTGGGACCGCGGAGCGGGCTGGCGTTGGCCCCTCAGGTCACGGCGCTGCCCCCCTTCGACCTCTTCCACGACCTGCGGTGGATCTCGGTCTACCACGAGTCCTGGATCCTGCTGGCCCTCGAGCTGCTGGCGATGATCGGGGTCCGGGCGGTCTGGGTGGCGTGGACCGTGCGGGCCGCCTGGCCGGGGAGCGACCCGCCCGAGGTGCGACGGGCGGCCGTTCGGCTGCTCCTGTACGAGACGATCGCCGCCACCTTGATGATCCCCTGGGTCGCCCTCCTCTTCGGGCTGGCCCTCACCCATCTCTCCTTCCTGTTCTTCGCCGCGATCCCCCCTGCGCTGGGTATCGCCGTAGCGATCCATCGTGGAGCGGTGAGCCGGGCGGCGGGTCCCGGGTACCGGTGGGGTCCGACCAGCGCGAGCCTGGGCTGGGTCCTCGGTTCCTTCATGTGGCTCAGCGTGGCCGGTGCCGCCGCCGGCTCGTGGTCCACCGGACCGGCCGTGGCGGTCGCGGGCCTGGCCGGTCTGGGCAACGCACGGGCCTGGATCGGCGTGGTCGAGGACCTGGCGGGGGCACCGCACCGGGCCTCCGGTCGCTGGGTGGCCTCCTCCCTGGTGGCCGCGACCTTCGCCGTGGTGCTGGTCGGGACCGCGGCCGGGTTCGCCGCCGACGGATCGGTGTCTCCGCCCGTACGGGCCGGCCAGACCGGGACCCCCATGGCGGCCACGGTCCACTCGGTGCTCGTGGCCCGAGGGTTGTTCAGTCGGCTCGGTCCATCCACGCCGGTGCTGGGAGCGGGACTCCCACCCGGAACCGCCGTTCGGGCGTTCTCCTATCGGGGCCTGGACGAGGCCGGTGAGCCACGTCCCTACGGCCCCTCGGACACGCTTCGAACCCCTGAAGCGATGGCCAGGCTCATGGATCGCCAGGTGCGTGCCCTGTACCGCGCCTACGGTCGCCCGGTCACGATCGTGGCCGAGAGCGAGGGAGCGTTGATCGCTCGGACCTATCTGCTCACCCGCTATCCGAGGCACAGCGGCATGGTTGACGAGCTCGTCACGCTCGGCCTCGCGGTCGGCCCCACCGCCGTGTACTTCCCCCCTCCGGGGACGCAGGGTTGGGGCGTGGGCAGCGGTTGGGCCCTGCGAGGTCTGGCAGGCGTGCTCCGGGGCCTCGGCCCGTTGGACTTCACCCCCGATGCGCCGATCCTCCGTCGGCTCACGGACTGTAGCTCGATGTTCCGCCGGGTGGTGGACGAGCGGCTGCCCGGAGGGGTTCGGCAGGTCTCGATCGGGGCGCTGGCGGACGCGGTGGACCCCAGCGGCGAGAACCCCGCCGGTCCCGGCTGGATCGTGGCCGCCGCCCACGGAGGCATGGTGGGGCGGCCCGACGTACAACGGCTGATCGCCGACGTGCTCGAGGGCCGGGCACCTCCCGCCGGCTCGGTGTGGGGTCGAACGGCCTCCACCCTGGTGTCGGCCACCTCGGCCGCCTGGCGGGTGCCCTCGCTGCTCCCGCAGCTGCGCCCCAGCGCCCGATGCGGCACCGTTCGCTGAGGGTCCCCGGAGACGAGCGCGCCCCGGCCACCGATGGCCTCAGCGGATGCGGAAGTACTGGTAGGTGCTGCCCCCGAACATGCTGTCCGAGGGCACCACGAACAGGTACGCGCCGGCGGCCAGCCGTTCCGGACGAAGGAGCAGCTGCATCCCGCGCTCGGAAACGAGCCGGAGTGGGATCTCCGCGTCATCGGCCAGGTGGATCAGCCGGTAGTTCGACAGGCGGTCGAACTGCTTCTGGACGACCGCGAACATGTCCACGTCGGCGCGTTCGAGCACCGGGGCGTCGGCCGGCATCTGGTCCAACAGGATTGACCAGGAGTACAGCTGCGTCACGCCGTCGGGCGTGACCACGTAGGTGCCCCGGTTCTCGGCCGGGATCTCGGCCGTGTAGCTGCTCTTGGCGTTGGTGACGATGCCCATCAGCCAGGGGATCGCGGGGAGCGCGGCGACCGCTCCCATGAGCACCGTGAGGCCGAGGATCAGACCCCGCCGGCGGCGTCGGATCGATCGGGGCGACAGGGCGGCGGCGCTCATCCAGTCAACCGAGCCTCGAGTCGGCGGATGCGCTGCTCCCGCGCCTCGATCCACCACAGCACGAGCAGCGAGGTCAGCGTGCTGATGCTGAGGTACAGGGCATCGGCCACGATCGTGTGGTGGGACAGCGTCCCCGCGCCTCGGGGTGAGGTGACTAGGGGGATCATGGCCCAGGCCAAGAAGGGACCCCCAAGCGCCATGGGCAGACCGACGGTGGAGCGACCGCTGAGGATCCACCCCAGGCCGGGGAAGCCCACCGAGCCCGACAGCAGCTCGGCCGCCAGGTAGTAGACGACGGGGATCCGCTGGCGCCAGCGGGGGCTACTGCCCTCGTCCGCCGCCAGGCGCCGCAGGAACTCGGCCCAGCCCGCCTTCCGGTAGGCGGTGGTGGCCGACCACCCGAACCCGGACAGGCGCACGAACGCCACCGCGTACAAGGCGGCGCCCAGGGCCATGCCGAGCGGTCCCCAGGGCAGCGCCAGCCCCAGGCTCCGCCCAAGCGGCCGACCGCTCGCCACGGAGCGGCCCAGGACGACGGCTGTCGCCATGGCCGACAGGTAATAGGTACCAGCTCCAACGGCGGCGAACCCGGCGATCCTCCGGGTCACCTCGGGGCGGGGAACCCGCCCGGCGAACCCCACCCCACCCAGGAACAGCAGACCGACCAGCAGGGACAGGACGCCGCCCAGGATGTTGAGCTGGGCGTGGGCGTTGGCGATCGCGTCGCCCGGCTGCCCCGCGGCCTCCAGCCACAGCTTCACCGGGGGGAGCAGCTGGATCAGCCCCTGGGCCGTGCCCACGAACAGGGCGGCGATCCCCAGCAGGACGAAGGCGGAACCGGCGGCCCGACGGGCGTGCCCGAAGAGCACGCGGATCAGAATCGTCCCCAGCAGGAGCCACACCCCGGTGAGGGTGACGATGCCCGAGACCATCAGCGGAACCACGTGCAGGGGGCCCATCCGGGCCATGGCCTGCTCGAAAGACAGGCCATGATCGACGATCAGCCTGCCTTCGGAGAACCCCAGGAACAGGAAGGTCGCGTAGAACATCAGCGACCCGGGCACCAGCGTCCAGAACACCAGCTGCTCCCGCCGCCGCCCCCGCTCGGCGTCCTCGTCTCGGAGCCAGAAGAAGGCCAGCCCCGCGATCAGGGACAGCATGCCGGTCACCAGGTTCACGTGGGCGTGGGCGATCGGATCGATGTAATGGCCGGCCGGGACCGCCGCGCGGATCCAGGCCTCCTGGCTCGGCATCACCTGGATCACGCCCTGCACGGTCCCCGCGAAGAGTCCCAGAGCGCCGATCACGAAGTACTTGATCAGGTGGGCGTGCGGCCTCGGTGTCTCCACCCGCCGCGAGACCCAGGCCGTGATCACCACGTCCGCCACGAAGGTCCAGTAGCCGATCCCCATCACCGACGCGGACACCCCGATCGGCACCGCCCGCCAGACGCCCAGCTGGCTCTTGGCCACGTCGTAGGGGATCCCCTGCCGAGCCATCCTGCCGAGCACGATGCCCAGGGCGACGTTGGCCAGGTAGAAGCCACCGGCCCCGATCAGCGTGCACCAGAACGACAGCGAGGCCAGCCGCTCGCTGTACAGCGGCCGCCCCGTCATGCGCGGCAGCACGTACCAGGTGAGCCCGGTCGCCGCGACCGTTCCCCCCAGCACGATCACGAGGTGCGTGTTGGCGATGTCCCGGATCAGGTGCCCTCCGTGGCCGGCCAGCGCCAACCACTCGTACAGGGGCGGGATGTCCTTGATCACGGCGTGGATCGCGCCGATCGCCACGGCCGCCACCGCCGCCACGAAGTACTTGGGGAGCGCCCGGTCGTACGCGGTGATCTCCTCCGACCGGTACGAGGTGCGAGGGCGCTCCACGTTCACACCGGGGATCACGCGGAAGACGACGTAGGCGAGCGTCGCCACCCCCCCCACGAAGAGGACGGCCTGCAGGTTGGTGATGTGCTCGATGTGCACGGCTCAGCGCAGGCCGGGCTCGAAGAAGTACACCCCGAGGCCCCAGCCGATGAAGACGACCATCATCAGCAGCAGGACGAGCCAGTCCTTGATCTGGTTCGGGGTCGTCCAGCGTTCCTGCTCGATGCGCTCGACCTCCCGGTCCCACCGGGCGGTCTTCTCCTCACCGGCTTCATCACCGCGCGGGGCCCCCGGACGGCCCTGATCTCGTTCGCGCTCGTCGCCCTCGTCGGCCATCCCGGTCCTCCTCCTTCAGCTCAGATCGGCCAAGATCTCGTCCGTGACGTCGTACGCGGGGGTGGACAGCTGCTGCAGGATCCGATCGGCCCGCCATTGACCGCCCAGCCAGGCATCCAGCTGCTCTTCGTGCTCCCAGATCGTGGCGATGGCCACCCGGATGTCGCCCCCCTCCAGCTCGCGGATGCTGACCCGGAGCCGGAGGAAGCCGGGGAACGACTGCAGGTAGCCCTTCCACGTGGAGATCGAGTACCAGGCCTCCTGCCAGGTGTCCCGAGGGATCGAGCCCGCGATGAGATGGGTGTACGACTCGGGATACATGGCTCAGTACCACTGCCCGTGGACGGACTGGAAGACGACGTACCAGATGCCGAGCGCCGTGAGGGCGGCGATCACCCCCCACGTGAACCAGGTGACCCGTCCGTTCCGCTCCAAGATCCCGCCGCCGAACCGGGTCACCCCGTACAGCTCGTTGCGCTTGCGGTGAGCGATGCTGAAGAACCTGGCGAAGAGGAAGAAGAACACGGTCAGGGCCAGGAACCAGGAGTAGATGATGATCGGACCCTGCCACTGGATCCCGGTCCGGGTCGGCGGGATGTCCGTCATCCGCCGCCCCAGGAGGTAGTCGTAGTAGGCCTGGGAGGCCGCGGTGTCGTTGCCGGTGGGGACGTTGCGGACCACCTTCACCCCGCTGGGGGTGGAGATCGTCACCTGGGGGTTAAGGTCGTGCAGGACGTGCGCCTGAGCTGCCCCGGTGTCATGCTCCATCGGTCACCTCCTCCCGCGCCCAGTCCGGCGTGTAGTAGTCCTCTTCGTCGATCGTCAGGATGTGGTACTTGGCCTGTTCCAGGTTCCTCAGGTATCCCCGCCGCACCGCGATGACGAACCCGAACAGCGCCGCCAGGAAGAAGACCAGGAACGAGAGCAGCATCCAGTCGGCCATCAGCCACGCCGCCTGCCCCTGGTCGGGGGCGTCGTGAGCGAAGGAGGGGCCGGCCGTGGCCAGCACGACCACCCCTGACAGGAGCAGGACCGATAGGACCCGACGGATCGTCTTCATCTCAGCTCACGCTCCTACGGCGCATGCCACTGGACCCCTTCCGTGCTGAAGATCTCGCTCCTGGGAGGCATGGGCTCGCCCCGGCCCAGCGCATCCTGGTAGTCCTGCTGGACGAACTGGCGGTACCGCTCCTCCACCATCTTGGCGATCGTCGCCAGGTTCACCGGAAGCTTCCCCGCGATGTACACCGTGTCTTGGGGAGCCAGCCCTGGTGCGATCCAGCGCGCCGCCTGCTCGAACGGACCGGCCGTCGGGTCGTAGCCCGCGTTGGGATCGGAAACCGGATGGTCCTTGATGTAGTTGAGGAGGCCCTGCTGCGGCTCCCACTTGATGAACATGTCGGTGGTGGGCAGCGTTTGCTTCAGACCTCCCTTGGCGATGGTCTCCAGGAAGAGCACCACCCGCCAGGTGTCCTCAACCGACAGCCGCGTCCCGAAGTTCTCCATGTCGGTCCCCTTCCCCCCGGTCAGCACGCGGTAGTAGAACTGACCGTCAGAGGCGTCCGGCGCGGTCATCTGGTCGTCCACGTGGATGAAGTCGGCGGGCTTCGGGGCCATGAAGCGCGCGCCCGGGCCGTTGCCGTCTCCAGTCGGTCCGTGGCAACCGGAACACCGCGTCAGGTAGATCTGCTTGCCGATCACCAGGTTGTCCTCGGTCGGTGGAAGCGGGTTGCGGGTCACCCAGTAACTGCGCAGGTGTGTATTGACGGCCCAGACGTCGCCCCAGGAGAGGCCCCACTTCGTAGTGTCATCGATCGTGCCGTCGGCATGGTAGGTACCGGCCGACTGTGCTTGAGACACCTCGGTGGGGAACACGTTGGCCAGGTCTTTGAGGGTTCCCTCGACGCCCCCGTTCCAGAGCGCCTTGCCGACAAGGATGGCGGAGTTGCGGAGGGTGGCCTCCTTCCCGCCCTGGGACTGGTTGAAGGCGATCATGTCCTTCAGCTGGCTGTCCGAGAAGAAGTTGAAGCGCGGCATGATCGAGATCGGCGTGGTGTTCCGCGGGTCGTCGTAGTGAGCTCGTTGCCAGTCGTCCGGGTGATTGCCGCCTTCCTGGGACAGGTCAGGACCAGTCCGCTCGCTCCCCAGGATGTTCGGGCTGTCGTTGCCCGCGTAGTCGCCCGGCTCGGAGACCCGCGGGTAGAGGTAATAGAGCCCCACCGCCACGTCCTGTGGGCGGCTGAACCCGCTGTGGCAGTAGACGCAGCCGTTCGACAGGTACACGGCTCGTCCGCGCAGCGCCAGGTTCGAGAGCGGCAGCCAGTTGGTCGAGGCCGGTGGATGATACGTCTCGGTGGGAAGGACCACCACCATCAGCACCACCGTGAAGAAGGCCAGCAACCCGCCGATCGCCGCCAGGTGCGGGGTCATCAGCAGGCGACGGCGTGGCCCCTCCCGCGTGTAATCGATCGCGCTGCGCGGCTCCTGGAACTCGCCAGGGATGTGCTCAGCCACGGGCCGTCGCCTCCGCCGGCTCGCCGGCCCGCAGGAAGGGCTCGATCTCGTCTCGGGTCTTCTGGTGAGTGTCGCCCCGGACCGTTCGCCAGATGTTGTAGATCTGCACGATCCCGGACATCACGATCATCGCGCCGAACACACCACGCGCGATGTAGTGGGGCCGGATCTCGGGCAGCACGTTCACCTCGGGGATCCCCAGGGCCCAGTTCTGGCCCTGGAGGAAGCTGGCGAAGGTCAGGGACACGAAGAAGCCCGTGAACCCGATCAGGATCAGCCAGTACTGCCACTCCACCAGCGAGCGACTGTAGATCGGTCGCTTGTAGATCTGGGGGATCACGTAGTCGATCACGCCCATCCCCAGGATCGTGAACGCTCCCAGAAGCGCGAGATGCGCGTGCGCCACGATGAAGTTCGTGAAGTGGATCACCCGGTTGAACGAGGGCAGGGCCATGAAGGTGCCCTGGATGTTGACCAGGTCGTAGAAGATGAACGCGGTGATGGTGAAACGTAAGGGTAAGTTCGTGAAGACCTTCTCCCAGTTCCCGCGCATCGTGAGCGTGATGTTGGCGATGAACGCGAACACGGGGATCAGCAGGAAGATGCTGTTGACGGTGGCGAAGGTCTTCAGCCACCCGGGGATCGGCGCCTGGAGCAGGTGGTGGTGCCCCACCCCCGTATAGAAGAACGCGATACCCCAGAACGAGATCAGCGACAGCGTATGGCTGTACAGGGGCGTGTTCGTGACCCGCGGAACGATGTAGTAGGTGAGGGCCACCAGCATCGGCGTGAGCCACAGGCCGAACAGGTTGTGGTTCTGCCACCAGTTCAACATCCCATCGGCCAGCGGGTTGGTCAGCGCTCCGGAGATGTGACCGCCGGGAACGCCGTTGCCGAGCATGCTCCCCGGACGCCACATCACGTTGCCGATGATGTAGTCGGCCACCAACCAGAGGGGGCTGCCCAGGAACCACCACACCGTCACGTACAGGGGCTTGATCCGACGGTTCAAGACCGTCATCACGATGTTGTAGATGTTCACCAGCCAGATCGCGACGAGCACCACGTCGATCGGCCAGATGAACTCGGCGTACTCACGACCCTGCGTGTAACCGAGCGCAAGGGTGATGACCCCGGCTGTGAACATGGCGTTCCAGGCCCAGGCCATCCAGATCGCCGTGCGCTCGCTCCACATCGACCGGACCCCGGTGAGCCGGGGAAGGACGTAGAAGATCCCGCCGAAGTACATCGAGGACAGCCAGGCGAAGATCACGCCGTTCACGTGGATCGGGCGGATGCGGCTGAACAGGAGCCATGGGATACCGCCGAACAGATCGGGCGTCACCAGCTCGGTGGCCATCGTCAGCCCAACCAGGTCTACGAAGGTGAGCCAGAAGATGGAGCTGAACAGCCAGATCTTCGCGGCCCGGTCGTCGTACTCGCTGACGGGCTCGTCGACCTGGAGCACTTCCGGCGAGACGAACCCTATCCCCCTGCCGTTCCTGGTCCCCGTCGTGACCGCCATCGCTCTCCGGTCCTCCCTCCGGTGATCGGTGGGACGGGCCCGCCTCACGCGACGCCCGACGGCACCGACGCTACGCGCGACCCCCGCCACAGGTCCGTCACGGCTCCGTAACTTCTGTGTCACAAGCCCTTCCGTGGGGTCCCCAACCGGTCGGACCGGAGGTACCGTGGCCCGGACGGCAGCCGCCGGCACGGCCTGCCATCCGAGGCGGCGCGCCGGCCGGACAGGCGTGGGCGGAGCCGTGCGGTTGCGGAGGACGAGCCGGGTGATGTCGGGGTCGCGGATGGAGCCGAAGTGCGAGGTGCCGATCCAGGTCGTCGGCGCGGGGTACCCGCGGACGTCGATCCGGACGCTCGAGCGCCTGGTCCGGGAAGGATCGGACGTCTACCGCCGTCTGCGGCACGCCGGGATCGACGACGCCGTGGTGCTGTCCACGTGCCAACGGCTCGAGATCTACGGGGCGTCCCCCCATGCCCCGGCCCACGCCGGGCTGCCGTCCCTCGAACGCATCGTCGAACCCGCGACCGAAGGACCGCCCGCTTCCGACCTCTTCGAACTGTCGGGATCGGCGGCGGTGGAGCACCTGTTCTCCGTCGCCGCCGGGATCGAGTCGATCCTGCCCGGGGAACCCCAGATCCTCACCCAGGTCCGCGAAGCGCTGGAGCGCGGGGAGGCCGAGCGGATGGCCGGGCCCGCCCTGCGGCGGCTGTTCCACGCGGCCCTTCGCGCCGGCCGACGGGTCCGCAGGGAGGCGGGGATCGGGCTGGCCCACGACGCCGTGGTCCAAGCAGCCATCGACCTCGCGATGGACCTTCCCGGTCACGCGCGGCCCCAGGTCACGGCGGTGGTGGGGGCCGGCCGTATGGCCCGGATCGCCGTGCAGCACCTCGCGCGCCTCGGACTCAACGTCCGGACGGTCCTCGACCGGACACCGGAGCGGGCCTCCGATCTGGCGGCCGGCG
>DASQQQ010000051.1:0-2168 GCA_035643355.1 Actinomycetota bacterium
AGCGCCCTGGTCGCCGCGGTGCACACGGGCCATTTCCCCTCGTTCGACGAGGCGGCCCGGGGTATGGTGCGGATCGCCGAGGTGATCGAGCCGCGGCAGGAACATCGCGGAGTTTACGACGAGCTGTATCACCGATACCGGGAGACGTACCCCGCCCTGCGCGGCCTGATGCACGGCGGGTAGAACGGAATTCATTCCGTTCGTGGGACTGGCGGAACGGAATGAATTGGGCGTGGCTACTTTTCGTCGGGTAGAAAAGGTCGAGGTGTCAAGGGGTTGCGGCGTGAGGGGCGGACAAGGCAAGCCCCCGGGACGAAAATAGGGGCGTTAGCCGGCCCTATCCCCCCCAGGAGCTTGCCATGACCGCTGCTGCCCTCGAACGCCACACCAGCGATTGTACCCCCGGCCACCCCGCCGTCTACTTCGCCGCCGCCCACTTCTTCTTCCGACAGCTGGACAACTGGCTCAACTCCGACGAGGCCAACCACCTCAGCGAGGCCGACGCCGAGGCCCAGGTCCAATGCCGCGGCCGCGAGCTGCTCCGCCTGCTCCTACAGGCCCACCTCGCCCAGCGCGGCACCGGACAGGTCGGACACGCCCTCCGCGTCTTCGACCCACCGACACCAACCCAAGGGCCCGACGACCCTGCCCGAGGGCCCGATGCCACCGCCCAGGCCCCACCCCCGCCGCCCCAGCCCGCCGCCCGCCACGCCGAAAAGCGCCTGCACGGGCGGACCCTGCACACCACCCTGGGCGAGGTCATCGTGTGGCGGACCGGCTATGCCGCCCCCGGCCGCACCAGCGTCCACCCCCTCGACCAACAGCTGCGGCTGCCCGGGCGCTGCTTCAGCCACCCGCTGCAGGAGGACCTGCTCCGCCACGCCGTGCAGGGCCCCTTCGGCGAGGCCGTCGGGCACGTCCGGCGCGCCACCGGCATCGCCCTGAGCAAGCGCTCCGCCGAGCAACTCGGCGTGGAGGCGGCCGCCGACTTCCAGGCCTTCTACCGCCAGCAGCCCGCCGCCGAGGCGGGGGGGGGCGGGCCGATCGTGGTGACCGGCATCGACTGCAAGGGCGTGCCCATGATCAAGCCGGAGAAGACCTTGCGCAAGGCGCGCCTGCGCAAGGGGGACAAGAAGCACAAGAAGCGCATGGCCACGGTGGCCTCGGTGCGGACGGCGCAACCCCGCGTGCGCAGCCCCGAGGAGGTGGCGGACAGCCTGTTCGCCGCCACGCCCAAGGACAAGCCGCCGCGCGTGCGCAGGAAGCCGCCTGCGCCGGCGGAGCACAAGCGGGTGTGGGCGGACCTGTTGGCCAGCAAGGACGCGGTGATCGCCGAGGTGGTCGAGGAGGTCCGGCGCGTGGACCCGTCGGGTGCCAAGAGGCACGTGGCCTTGTGCGACGGGGAGCGGGCCCTGAAGAGGCGGATCCTGCCGGCGCTACAGAAGGTGGCCCCGGGTGCGGTGCTGATCCTGGACCTGATGCACGTGCTGGAGAAGCTGTGGAAGGTGGGGCACTGCTTTTACGAGGAGGGCAGCGACGAGGCGACGGCGTGGGTGCGGCAACAGGCCTTGCGCGTGCTGCGCGGGGAGGTGGGCGCGGTGATCGAGGGGATCCAGGTCCGCGCCGGCGAGGGCGGGCTGAAGGGCTCTCCGCGTGAGTCGGTGGACAAGGCGTGCCGCTACCTGCAGCGGAACCGGGAGTACATGCGGTATGACGAATACCTGCGCCAGGGGCTGCCGATCGCCAGCGGCTGCGTGGAGGGCGCGTGCAAGCACCTGATCAAGGACCGCCTGGAGCGTTCGGGGATGCGCTGGAGCCTGGAGGGTGCCCAGGCGATGATAAGGCTGCGCTCGCTATACGTCAGCGGCGACTTCGACGAGTACTGGGACTTCCACCTCCAGCAGGAGCAGCGACGTCTCTACCCCCCAGGCCGCTGGGAAGTCGTCGAAGAGTAGCCACGCCCTTTGCCATGTGCATCCTGGTGTTGCTCTATCATGTCGCCGAGGACGCCCCCGTGGTGGCGGGGGCCAACCGGGAGGAGTTCTACCAGCGCGGCGGGGAGCCGCCGCGCCTCCTCGAAGGGCCCGGCCCGGGCGGACTGCGGGCCGTCGCCGGCATCGACCCCGTGGCCGGCGGGACGTGGTTCGGCGTCAACTCCGCGGGCGTCC
>DASQQQ010000052.1:0-9305 GCA_035643355.1 Actinomycetota bacterium
AGGCAGTCCACGATCCGCTCCAGGTCGTCTGCCTCGAAGGCCAGGATCCATTCCCAGTCGTTGATCCCGAAGGCGGTGGTCGTGTTGGCCAGAACGTCCGGGAACTCGCGCCCGATCTCGCCGTGCTCGCGCAGCAGGGCGGCCCGCTCCTCTGCCGGCAGGAGGTACCACTCGGAGGTGCGGACGAACGGATACACGTTCAGGAACCGCTTCGGGGGATCGCCCTTGACGAAGGCCGGGGCGTGGTCGGCCGTGAACTCGGCGGGCTTGACCACGCCCATGAACGACCAGGTCATCGCCAAAACCCGCCCCGCCTGCGTCCGCCCGAACGCCACCATCGCCCGCTGCGCCGCATCCGGCGAGGGAGCCACCAGCCACAGGGCGAGGTCGGCGTCGGCCCGGAAGCCGACCGTCGAGTACACGCCCCGGACCGAGATCTGATCCGACAGCTCCTTGAAGAGGTTCTCGACCTCCTGCGCCGCCTCGTCCACGTCGAAGGGCGTCCCCCGGTACCGGTAGACCGGATACACCGCGTAGATCGACTCACTCATCGCACCCGCTCCCCTTCCACCTCGAGCAGCGACGCCACCCGCGTCGCCGCCTCGTCCCCGCCCCGGATGCAGTCCGGGATGCCCGTTCCTCGATACCCCTGCCCCACCAGCGCTACGCGCGGTGGGAGGGCCCGCTCGATCCTGTCCACCCGCTCCAGGTGCCCCACCTCGTACTGCGGCATCGCTCGCGGCCACCGGACCACCGCCGCGGCGGCGGCCCGCTCCGGGAGGCGGTAGATCGCCTGCAGCTGACGGCACACCCCCTCCACGAGGTCCTCGTCAGGCGCCTCCACCAGCTCCTCGGTTCCCACCCCCCCGACGAAGCAGCGGATCACCGCGCGGTCGCCGAACGAGCGATCCGGCCACTTGCGCGACACGAGCGTGGCGGCGCTGATCGCCAACGCCCCCCTCGGGGACACGAAGCCGGAGGACTCGGGGAGCGCGGGGCCGGTGCCCTGCTCGTAGACGAACAGGACCACGCAGGTCGACACGTGAGGGATGGCGCGGAGCTCGGGGGCGGCCGCGGGGGCCAGCGGCTCCACCAGGTCGGCCGTGACGAACGCGGGGGTCGCCAGGATCACCGCATCGGCCTCCAGGTCTCCCTCGGAGGTGGCCACCCAGTATCGGTCGCCCTCCAGGGACAGGCCGGTGACCTCGACGCCGCACCGGAGCCGGGGCCCGAGCTCGGCGCCGAGCGCCTCCACCAGCCGGATCAGCCCACCCCGCAGGCGCAGGAACATCGGCGCCACGCGGGGTCCGCGGGCGGCCCGGGCGGCGGCCCGAGCCCCCCGGATCAGGCTGCCCCGTTCCCGCTCCCAGCGAGCCAGCTCGGGGAAGGTGGCCAGCACGCTCAGCCGGTCCACGTCGCCCGCGAACAGCCCGCCGAGGAGCGGAGCCACCAGCTTCTCGGCTGCCTCGTCGCCCATCCGCCGCCGGATCAAGCTGCCCAACGACTCGTCGGAGGGGTCGGTCCGCGCTCGGCGCACCAGATCCCCGGCCGCCCGGAGCTTGCCCCGGCGCGACATCCCCTCCCATCGCCACAGCTCGCCCAGGTCGGTGGAGATGCCGAAGGGCCCGCTCGGGAAGCGCAACAGCCCCGCGTCGGTCCAGATCTGCGCCACACCTGCTCCGGGCGCGACCAGGTCGTCACCCAGGCCGAGCTCCCGGCACAACTCGACCCCGGCCGGCTTGCGGGCCAGCAGGGAGTCCGGACCCGCCTCCAGCATGACACCACCCACCCTCGCGGAGCGGATCTTGCCCCCGGGTGCTGCTTGGGACTCGAGCACCGTGACCTCCAGGTCCGGCGCCCGTCGGGTCAGGCGGTGGGCCGCGGTCAGACCGGCGATGCCCGCGCCCGCGACCGCCACCCGACCGCTCACGAGGGCACCGCCGCCTGCGGGGGGGCCCGCACGACCTCGGCCAGGAGGGCGGTGAAGGCCGGGTCGGCGTTCGGCATCCGGGTCCGCGCGAACGCGATGCCCGCGTCCTCGGCCACCTCGCGCGCCTCGATGTCCAGGTCGTAGAGGATCTCCAGGTGGTCGGCCACGAAGCCCGCAGAGCAGACCACCACCCCGGGCCGTCCCTGCCTGGCCACATCGCGGATCAGGTCCTCGATCGGGGGACCCCACCAGGGGTCGGCGGTACGGCCGGCGCTCTGCCAGCCGGTGGTCGCGTGCTCCAGGCCCAGGCGCTCGGCGACCAGGGCCGCCGTCTCCCGGAGCCCGTCACGGTACCGGCAGGACGCCTCGCACCGGAAGCACGCCTTGCAGCGCTGGGAGCCATCCTCCAGCGTCCGCACGGGCAGGCTGTGCGCCGAGAAGATCACCGCGGCGCCGTCCCGGGCTTCGGCGGGAAGCTCCTTGCTGGCCTGCTCGATGCGGGAGGCGAGCAGATCCACGAACCCGGGGTGGTCGTGGAAGCCGCGGACGAAGCCGAACGCCGGGCCCCCGTCCTCGGCCACGGCCTTCTCCACCCGTTCCACGTAGGTCTCGATGGACATCCCCGACCAGTGCGGCGCCATCACGATCCCCAGCGCGCGCTCGATCCCGTCGGCGCGCATCCGGGCCACCCCCTCGGGGATGAAGGGCTCCGAGTGCTTCATGCCCAGGTACGTGCGGAACGTCCGGCCATCGGCGGGACGGTTCAGGTCCCGCTCCAGGCCCTCGGCCTGCCGGCGCGTGATCTCCAGCAGCGGGAAGCGGTTGCCGATGGCCGCGTACCGCTCGCGCAGCTCCTGGAGGTGCTCGGGGGTGGGCGGACGTCCACCGCGGATATCCGTGTAGTACCGCTCGATGTCATCGGGACCGCTGGCCGTCCCGTAGGCCATGACCAGGACCCCGATGGGCGGGTCACTCATGTCGCCTCCCGTTCCGTGGTCCGGTGCACGAGGTCCACCAGGCGCTGCAGGTTCCCCACCGGCGTGCCGGGGAGGACCCCGTGCCCGAGGTTGAAGACGTGGCCGGCCCGTCCGGCCGCCCGGGTCAGCACCGTCAGTGCCTCGTCCCGCACGACCTCCCATCGGGCCAGGCAGACGGCCGGGTCCAGGTTGCCCTGGACGGCGAGGTCGTGACCGACCCGGCCCCAGGCCGCATCCAACGGCACCCGCCAGTCGACGCCGACCACGTCCGCTCCGGCCGAGCGCATCAGCGCCAGCAGCTCTCCGGTCCCCACCCCGAAGTGGATGCGGGGAACGCCCAGATCCTCCAGACCCCCGAAGATCCCTCGCATCGTGGGCAGGACCGCCCGCTCGTACACGTCCGGCGGCAGCGTGCCCGCCCAGCTGTCGAAGACCTGCACCGCCTGAGCTCCGGCGGCCACCTGCGCCCGGAGGTGCTCCAGGACGATCTGGCCCAGGCTCCGCATCAGCCGGTCCCATACTGTCGGCTCCTGATGGAGCAGCGCCTTGGCGCGAGCCTGGTCCCGGGACGGGCCGCCCTCGATCAGGTAGCTGGCCAGCGTGAAGGGTGCACCGGCGAACCCGATCAGGGGGACCTCCAGCTCCTTGCGGAGGAGGCGGAGCGTCTCCAGGACGTGGGGCACGTCGGCCTCCGGTTCGAGCGGCCGGAGGCGGGGAAGGTCCGCCGCCGAACGGAACGGCTCCGCCACGACGGGCCCCACCCCGGACCGGATCTGCACCCCGACCCCGATGGCGGCCAACGGCACCATGATGTCGGAGAAGACGATCGCGGCATCCAGCTCCATCCGGCGGAGCGGCTGGAGGGTGAGCTCGACGGCCAACTCCGGCGTGCGGACGGCCTGGAGGATGTCACCGCTCCCCCGTGCCTGTCCGTACTCGGGCAGGTACCGGCCGGCCTGTCGCATAAACCACACGGGGGTGCGATCCACCGGTTGTCGCCGACACGCGGCGATGAACCGGGGGAGGGGAGCCGGAGCCATGGCACACAGGATACGTACCGGTGCCCCGCTCGGCCTCGGCCGGGCGGGGTTCGAACGTTCCTCGTGATCGATCGCCGCCCCTGCCCCCGCCTCACCAGGGGAAGGGGTGGAGCGTGGCCCTCAGCCGTCCCAGGAACCTGCGGTGATGGCCCCCGGAGAGCTCGAGGTGCCGGTAGGTCGCCACCTTGACCAGGTCCAGGATCACCATCCACAGGATCGCGTATCCCCACACGAGCCCGATCGCCCACCACGGCACCGGTGTGATCAGGCCGAAGCCGAAGGCCGCCACCAGCGTCGCCAGGACCTTCGTGCCGACGGCCGACCACAGCATGATCGGGGCCGGGTACGGCTTCGACCAGAAGGGCTCGCGGGTCCGTGCGATGAAGAGCGTGAGGTGGCCCGCCACGGCCAGCTTCAGGAAGATGAGCGTCTGGATCTCGGAGATCCCCAGCTTCAGGCCGACCCGGAGCCACGCGAGGATCAGCATGCTGGACACCACGCCCGTGAGGCCGAGCACCGTGGAGATCGTGAGCACCCGTCGCATGTCCCACCGGACCGGCTCCGGGTCCAGCCAGGTCCGATCCCAGGCGATCGTCATGATCGGCAGGTCGTTCAGCAGCGCCAGCAGGATGATCAGGATCGCGGTGATGGGATAGAAGTTGAACGCGATCATCGTGAAGACGACGAAGAACATGATCCGGATGGTCTCCGTGATCCGGTAGATCGCGTAGCTGTTCATCCGCTCGAAGATGCGCCGCGCCTCCTCCACCGCGCGGACGATCACCGAGAGCCCCGGGGCGGTCAGGACCAGATCGGCCGCGGCTCGGGCCGCATCGGTGGCTCCGCTGACGGCGACCCCCACATCCGCCTGCTTCAGGGCCGGCGCGTCGTTCACCCCGTCGCCGGTCATCCCGACGATGTGCTCGCCCGACTGAAGGGTCTTCACGATGTTGAACTTGTGCTCCGGGAACACCCGCGCGAACCCATCGGCCCCCTCGATGGCCTCACGAACCGTGGGCCGGTCCCACCGGGCCTCGTCTCCCTCGAACACCTGCGCCGCCGGCAGGATGTTCGTTCCGAGGTCGAGCTCCCCGGCGATCTCCTTGGCGATCGCCATGTCGTCGCCGGTCACCATCTTCACCTGGATCCCGTGCTCCTCGGCTCGGGAGATGGTGTCCGCGGAGTCCTCCCGGGGCGGGTCGAACAGCGGGAGGAGACCCAGGAACCGCCAATCGCCGTCGTCGCGTCGGGCCACCCCCAGCGTTCGGTACCCTTTGTGCGCGAAGTCCTCGACCTGTCGTTGGATCCCGGTCTCCTCCGAGCGGTCGAGCCGACACAGGTCCAGGATCACCTGAGGCGCTCCCTTGGTGACGCGCATGACGCTGCCGTTCCGATCCCGGACGTCGGCCTCCGTCCGCTTGCTCACCGGGTCGAAGGGGACGAAGCGGGTCTGGGTGAACCCGGCCGTTGCCGAGGGATCGTCTAGCCCGGCCAGGACCGCCAGGTCGATCGCGTCCCGGTCCTCCTCCTTCGAGGCCAACGCGCCGGCCAGGATCACCTCCTGGGCATCGCGCGCCTGCGCCAACGCCGGCGTCCCGAGGGTCAGTCGGTTCTGGGTCAGGGTCCCCGTCTTGTCCGAGCAGAGGATGTCCATCCCCGCCATCTCCTCGATCGACTCGAGCCTGGAGACGATGGCCTTCATCCTCGACAGGACCGTCGCCCCCACCGCCATCGTGACCGAGAGGACCGCCGGCATGGCCACGGGGATGGCGGCCACGGTGAGGATCAGGGCGAACTGGACCAGGGTGAGGAACGAGTTGCCGCGCAACAGCTGGACGAAGATGAGGATGGCGACCAAGAACAGGCTCAGGTAGATCAGGTAATCCCCGATGGTGAGGACCGCACGCTGGAAGTGCGATGCCGCTCCCGCCGTGGAGACCAGCCGGGCCGTCCGCCCGAAGTACGTCCTGGCGCCCGTGGCCACCACCACGGCGACCATCTCCCCCTGCTTGGCCGCCGAGCTCGAGTACGCGATGTCGCCGGGCCGCTTGTTGACCGGCAGCGACTCGCCGGTCAGCGCCGACTGGTCGACGCTCAGGTAGTCGCCCTCGACGAGCTTCACGTCCGCGGGAACGACGTCTCCCAGTCGGAGCCTGATCACATCGCCCGGCACCAGGTCGGCCGCGTCGATCTGGCTCCAGCGTCCGTCCCTCCGCACCCGTGCCTTCAGGGCGAGCTGGCGCTTCAGAGCATCCACCGCGCTGGCCGCCTGGTATTCCTGCCAGAACCCGACGCCGGCGTTGAAGACCAGCAGGACCAGGATGATGATCAGGTCCGGCCAGTGGCGCACGATGGTCGAAAGGATCGCCGCGACCTCGATCATCCAGGGGATCGGACCCCAGAAGTAGGAGAGGAACTGTAGGACCGCGCTTCTGCGGTGTTCCTCCAGGGCGTTGGGCCCCACATCGGCCAGCCGTCGACCGGCCTGGTCGCCCGTCAGCCCGCCGGAACTCGATCCGAGAGCCTCGAAGACCTCTTCCGCCGGGAGCTTCTCCGCGGTCTCCGCATCGAGGAACGATGCCCCCCCGGCCCCCTCCGAGATGAGCGGGCCGCCCGGTTCGTCCGATCCGGCTCCCCGCTCCGCTTCGGGATGGGTTCCGCCCATCGGCACGCCTCCTCTCGGCACGGTCGCGGCTCCCTACACGCTAGTACGCGCGTCGGAGAACGGACCCACCGGGAGGAGGAGCACGGTCGGGACGAGAAAACGCGCGGGCTCCAGAGAGCGGGAGGGGTGGGCATCCTCGTGGAGGTTGACGTCGAGCGCCTCCCACACGTGCTCCGGAACGATCCGGCGATCGCGGGTCTCAGATGCCCTTGGCCGCTGGTGGTCCTGAGGACGCGAGAAGACCTGGAGGCTCTGCCCTTCGACACCTCGTCCCAGGTCTGGAAGACGATCGGGAGGTACGCAAAGGTCCCCGCGTCCCAGTAGATGGTCACCCACGAGGGGACGTCGGCCTCCCCCGGCTCCTTGCCGCCGTCCGGGCTGCAGCGGCGGCATCCCGGTCGCTTCTCGCACTTGCGAGGTCCCTAGCGGCCCGTTCGGCCAGGGCCCGAGCCTCGGCCGCCCGACGATCCGCTTGATCCGCCTCCCGCCGCAACCGGCGTGCCGCGTCCTCGGCGCGCGCCGCCCCGCGCTGGGCCTTGTCCACCTCCCTCTCGGCCCGGCGCACGACCTGATCCAGATCGCGGGCCTTGGCCCCGAGGCTGTCAGGATCCGTTGCGGGAGAGGCATCCCCCCCGTCCGTGGCCCGGCCCCCCGGGACGACCTGGAGCCCGTCGATCCCTCCGAACCCCACCGGGGCGGAGGGCCCCTTGGACAGGTGACCCTCCAGCGCCGCCCGTGCGGTCTGCTCATCGGCCGAGGCGGCCTCCAGGCCCTCCCTGATCGCCTCCCGGGTCGCGGCGGAGTCCCGTCTCTGCGCTGCCAGCAGCTCACCTGCCCACCGCATCAGCTCGGCGATCAGCGCCCGACGCCTCTCTCCAGCTCCGGTCAGGTCGGCGCTGCCTCCCGACAGGATCGTGCGCTGGGCCCGTCGGAGCTCCTCCCCCGCCTCCAGGAGCCCCCGGAGTTCCTCGCGGTGTTGGCGGGCGAGCTGGTTCAGGGTCCAGGCCGCAACCGTCGGACGGCGCAGGGCCTTGACCTGGGTCGCCCGTGCCTCTTGACCGCCCTCCCGGAGCCGCTTGACCAACTCATCACGCGCCGCCACGAACCGACCTGGTTCGAGCCCGAAGAGCTCGTCGATCTCGGATCTGCGCCTTGGCATCAGATCGGCCGGCCCGGATGGCTCGCGTCTCCCAAGGGCTCAAGTATGCCTGGGTGGGGCGGTTCGAGCGAACCGCGGTCCGGGGTCCGGCCTCACGCCGACCCTGTCTCCGCCGGTCGAGGTGAGCGGCCCCTTCGGCCGCCGGGCGCCAGTTGGTGAGGGGGCCGCTGGCTCGGCGACGATGCGTCGGCGCCAGTGAGCTCCGGGTCCGACCCTCAGGGCCCACGCCACCGGGATCTTCGGTGGCGTCACCGTGAAGAACAAGACCGACCGACCGACCGGCCGGTTCCGGCCACCCCCTGCTGCGGTCGCTGTTCAGCTGAGCCTATCCTGGACCGAGCGAAGGATCCGCATGGCCTGGACCACGGACGACATCCCCGACCAGACTGGCCGAATCGCGGTCGTCACCGGCGCTAACGGCGGCATCGGCTTCGAGGTGGCCCGCGAGCTCGCGAGGAAGGGCGCGCGCGTCATCATGGCTTGTCGCGACATGGAGCGGGCCGGGTCGGCACGACGGGCGATCATCGAGGAGACCCCCGGCGCGTCCCTCGAGGTGCAGGAGATCGACCTCGCTTCGCTCGGGTCGGTCCGGGCAGCTGCCGGGCGCATCCTGGCGGCCCATCCCAGGATCGACCTCTTGGTGAACAACGCCGGCGTGATGGGCATCCCCGAGCGACGGACCGTGGACGGGTTCGAGATGCAGCTCGCCGTGAACCACCTGGGACACTTCGCGCTCACCGCGCTGCTGCTGCCGGCCCTGCTCGCGGCCCCCGCCGCTCGCGTGGTGTCGGTGACGAGCAACGGCCGTATCATCGGCCGCCCGCTGGGCCACGAGAACCCCCATCTGGTGGACCGGTATGGCCCGTGGCGGGCGTACGGTCAGTCCAAGCTCGCCGCCGTGCACTTCGCGCTGGAGCTCGACCGACGGTTCAGGCGGGCGGGCGTCGCAGCGAGGAGCCTGGTCGTCCATCCGGGGTTCACGCACACGGACCTGCAGGCCAGGAGCGCGCGGGAGACCGGTGACCTGCTCGGGCGGCTCTCGTACGCGGCGGTCCGCCGGGTCGGGATGTCGCCCGCCCGTGGGGCGCTGTCCCTGCTTCGTGCCGCGACCGACCCGAACGTCGACGGCGGGACGCTCTACACGCCGCGGTGGGTCAACTCAGGACCTCCGGTCCGGCGCCCGCTGTTCGCCCGCTCCAGGGATCCAGCGGCGATGCGCACCCTATGGGAAGTCTCCGAGCGCGAGACCGGGGTGCGGCTGGACCTCCCAACGGCCCACGACGCATAGGGTTGATGTCGCCGGAGACAACTCCACTTACGGGTTGGGGCCTTCGACACCAGGAGGACGGGCGGCCTTGCGCCTCGAACCTCTCAACCGCCGCCTTCCCCGAAACCCGCCGGCCGTCGAAGAGGGGACCACCGCCCGGCCTCCAGGACGTCGGTGGCACCGCGACGCCCCCGCTCGGCGGCCTCATCACGAGTACGAGCCGGCTGCATGAACGAGTCGGATCGGGTTGCCGGCACCCACACGTGG
>DASQQQ010000053.1:0-3289 GCA_035643355.1 Actinomycetota bacterium
CGATCGAGCTCCTGCCTCGCTTCGGCTTCACGTACTCGAGCAACCTCATGGACGACGTACGCCCGTACCGGCACGATCGGTCCGACGTGATCGAGCTCCCGGTGCACTGGGTGCTGGACGACGCTCCCCACTTCTGGTTCGACGCGGGATCGTGGACGAAGACGATCCGGACCGCCGCAGAGGTGGAGGCCCTGTGGGAGGAGGAGGTGGCCGGGATCCGAGCGCTCGGCGGTCTGGCCGTGGTCACGATGCACCCCCAGGTGATCGGCCGCCCCGGTCGTCTGGCCATGCTGGACCGGTTCCTGGGATGGGTTCGGCGGTTGGGCGATGCGTGGATCGCTCCCTGCGCCGAGATCGCGGCTCACGCTCGGGAAGCCGACCGATGACCGGAGCCGGGGCTTCCGGCGGCGAGCTCGCGGTCGAGGTGGCCGTGGTGGGGGGCGGTGTGATCGGGCTGTCGGTGGCCCGAGAGCTGTGCCGGGCGGGGGTGCACCGGGTGGTGGTCCTGGAGGCGCTGACCTCGGTGGGGCGCGGGTCCTCCACGCGCGCGAACGGCGGCTTCCGCGCGCAGTTCACGACCAGGCCGAACATCGAGTTCTCCCGGTATTCGATCGGCGAGCTCGAACGGCTCGAGGCCGCGACCACCCTGCTGTCGCTGCACCAGGTGGGGTACCTGTTGATCACCGGGACCGAGGACGGGGAGCGGGGCCTGCGGGACGCCCGCGAGCTCCAGCGCTCCCTGGGCGTACCCACAGAGTGGCTGGAGCCGAAGCAGGTGCTGGAACGGGCTCCCTTCCTGCGAGCGGAGGGCCTTCGAGCCGGCACCTTCCACGCCCGGGACGGGTTCCTGGATCCCCACGGCCTGGTCGGCGCCCTGTTCGGGGAGGCTCGGCGGCTGGGCTCCCAGGTCCTGACCGGGTCTCCGGTCACCGCGATCCATCGAGCGCCCACCGGTGACCTCGTCCTGGAGCATCCCGGGGGTGGGGTCCGAGCCTCGTGGGTGGTGAACGCGGCCGGGGCCGATGCGGCCGCGGTGGCCGGGATGCTGGACCTGGATCTTCCGGTCACGCCGGTCCGCCGCAGCCTCGCCTACGCGCGGGAGGCGGGCGTCGCTCCGGCCGAGCTCATCCCGATGTGCGTGGACCTGGACACCGGCGTCCTGGTCCGGCGGGAGCCGGCCGGCGGGTACGTGATCGCGTACTCAGATCCGGACGACCCGCCCTCTCGCGAGACCACCGTCGATCCGGCGTTCCTCGACCAGGTGGCCCGGCGCATCGGGAACCGGTTCCCCCACCTCGCCGAGGTGCCCATCGACCCCGATCGGTGCTGGGCGGGCCTGTACCCGGAAACGCCCGACCACCACGCGATCATCGGCGAGGCGCCCGACATGCCGGGGTTCGTCCAGTGCGCCGGCTTCGGGGGCCACGGGCTGATGCACGCGCCGGCGGCCGGTCGGGCCGTGGCGGAGCTCGTCACGCGGGGGCGGTGCGAGACCTTCGACCTGCATCCCCTGCGTCCCTCGCGGTTCGCTGAGGGCGACCTGGTGGTGGAGACCGCCGTCCTGTAGCGGTCTGCGTTGCGGCCTGGTCGGGAGCCGGCACGGTGTCCCGGCTCAGCGTGCCCTATCCAGGGACGTCTGGCGACTCGAGCTCCGGCGGAGGGCCGGCGATCGAGGCGTGCCGCACCACGGCTCCGAGCGACCCCAGCACCACCGCGCCTCCCACCACCGCCAGCACAGGGATCGGTTCCCCCAGGATCAGCAGGGCTGCCACGGCGGTGAGCACCGGCTGGGCCAACAGCAGCGTAGAGGACAGCGACACGTCCACGGAGGAGTGGGCCCAGGCCAGCAGGACGTGACCGGACGAGGCGCCGATCACGAACACCAGCAGGATCAGCCAGTCGGTCGTCCGGACCCCGCCCAGCGGTGCCCCGGCCACCAGGGCGATGGGGAGGACCAGAACGGCCGCGATCAGGAAGACCACCGCCATGTACTGCAGCGGTGGGACCCGGTCCCGAACGCGCTTGGAGAGCAGCATGTAGGCGGTCCACCCCAGCAGGGACGCCACGGCGAGCAGGTCCCCGCCCAGGCTCCAGGCGGGCGTCCCTGCGCTGCCGAACGTCACCACCGCCACCCCCACCAGCGAGGCCAGGGTGAGCAGGACGTCGCGTCGGGCGGCGTGCTCACCGAACATCCTGCCGGCCACCAGTAGTACCAGGGCCGGCTGGAGCGCCGAGATCATCGTGGCGTCCACGAGGCTGGTGTGCTTCAGCGCGCCGAACCAGAAGACGATCTGCACCCCGAAGAGCACCCCGGCCGGCAGGGCGGCCCGGATCTGGGGCAGGGTCAACCGACGCCTGGACACGAGCAGCGCGCCGAACAGCACCACCGCGCCCAGCCCCAACCGGTAGACGGCGAAGCTGAGCGCCGACAGGTGCGACAGCTTGACCAGCGTGTTGGTCACGCCCCAGATCGAGACCGCCGAGAGCACGGCGACGGCGCCCATGCGCGATCCCTGGACGCCCAGGGCGTGCGGGCGAGCGCTGCGGGAGGCGGACATCCCTTCCATCTTCCCAGCACCGCCGAGGGACGCGGCTCACCCCCGCCGTCGTTCGGATGGTTCGAACCACCAGGGCCCGAACCCCCGGTCGTTCTCGTCCACCAGCGTTCCGGGCGGCACCAGCTGGTCGATCGCATCCAGCGTGTCACCGTCCAGGTGCACGTCGGCGCCGGCCATCAGATCGGCGAGCTGATCCATGGTGCGGGGACCGAGGATCGCCGAGGTCACCGCCGGGTGCGCGAGCGTGAACGCGATCGCCAGGTGCGTGAGGGGGATGCCCGCCTCAGAGGCGATGCCCAACAGCCGTTCCACCAGGTCGAGCTTGCGCTGGATCTCGGGCCGCGACTCGTCGAACTGCTTGGCCAGTGGTCCACCGCCTTCGGTGCTGCGGGCGGCACGGGTGCCGGGAGCGCGATCGAAGCCCTCTCGCCGGTAGCGCCCGGTGAGCCAGCCCCGGTTCAGTGGGCTCCAGACCAGGACGCCCATGCCGTACCGCTGGGCCACCGGGAGCACGTCGTGCTCGATCTGCCGGACGAAGATCGAGTAGGGGGGCTGCTCGGTCCGGAAGCGGGACAGGCCCCGTCGCTCGGCCGCCCACTGCGCCTCGACGATCTGCCAACCGGGGAAGGTGGAGGAGCCGAAGTACCGGATCTTCCCCGCCCGCTGCAGATCGGTGAGGGCCCCGAGGGTCTCTTCCACGTCGGTCTCGCGCTCCGGCCGATGGATCTGGT
>DASQQQ010000054.1:0-4789 GCA_035643355.1 Actinomycetota bacterium
TGCTCCTCGGACACGGGAGCCGGCGCTCCGGTCATCGGATCGGCCCCGGACTGGGCCTTGGGGAACGCGGTCACGTCGCGGATCGCGTCCTTGCCGGCCATCAGCATGACGGTGCGGTCGATCCCCATCGCGATGCCCCCGTGGGGCGGCGCGCCGAACCGGAACGCCCGAAGCAGGTGGCCGAACTTCTCCTGGACCTCCTCATCCGACAGTCCCAGCCGCTCGAACACCCGCCGCTGCAGCTCGGGCCGGTGGATCCGGATGCTCCCGCCCCCCACCTCGAACCCGTTCAGCACGAGGTCGTACCCGCGAGCCCGCGCCGTGGCCGGGTCCAGGTCCTCCGGATCGGCGGGCGCGGTGAAGGGATGGTGCACGCTCACCCACTTGCCCTCGTCGTCGCTCCACTCGAACAGCGGCGGCTCGGTCATCCAGCAGAAGGCCCACTCCCCCTCGGGGATCAGGGACAGGCGCTCGGCCAGCTGGCGTCGGAGGCCGTCCAGGGCCACGTCGACCCGGTCGCCCCGGTCGGCCACGATCAGCACCAGATCGCCGGCCGACGCGCCGGTCGCCTTCAGCACGCCGTCCACCTCGTCGGACCCCAGGTGCTTCTCGACCGGGGACCGGATCCCCGAGCCCTCCACCACCAGCCACACGAGCCCGGCGGCGCCGCGCTCCTTCGTGACCTGCACCAGCTGGTCGAGCTCCTTGCGCGACAGCTCGGCACCGGCCGGTGCGGACAGGCCCTTGATCACCCCGCCCTGGGTCAGGACCTGACCGAACGCGCGGAACGCCGTCCCCGCGAACACCTCGCCCAGGTCGGCCAGCTCCATCCCGTACCGCAGGTCGGGCTTGTCCGAGCCGAAGCGGGCCAGCATCTCGTCGTACGTCATGCGGGGGAAGGGCACCGAGACCTTCACCCCCTGCGTCTCCTCCACGATCCGCGCGTAGAGCGGCTCGATCAGGGCGAAGACGTCCTCCTCGGTGACGAAGGACATCTCCACGTCGAGCTGGGTGAACTCCAGGCCCCGGTCGGCGCGGGGCGTCTCGTCGCGCAGGCACCGCACGATCTGGTAGTAGCGGTCTTGCCCCGCCACCATGAGCAGCTGCTTGAGCTGCTGGGGCGACTGCGGGAGCGCGTAGAACGTCCCCGGCCACAGGCGCGAGGGCACCAGGAAGTCTCGCGCGCCCTCGGGGGTGCTGCGGGTGAGGATCGGGGTCTCGACCTCGAGGAACCCGTTCCTCTCCATGTGCTCGCGGATGATCCGGTTCACCGTGTGGCGCAGGCGAAGGATCCTCGTCATCTCGGGGCGGCGCAGGTCGAGGTAGCGGTAGCGGAGCCGGAGCTCCTCCGAGGCCTCGACCCGGTCCTCCACCGGGAACGGTGGTGTCTCCGCGACGGCCAGGACCTCGAGGGTCCGGACCCCGACCTCCACCTCACCGGTGGGCAGGGCCGGGTTCACCGTGCCCTCGGGCCGCGGCCGGACCTCCCCGGTCGCGCGCACCACCGACTCGGTCTTCAGGTCCTGCGCGGCGGCGTGCGCCTGCGGCTGCTCCTCGGGATGGAAGACCAGCTGGACCAGGCCCTCTCGGTCCCGCAGATCCACGAACGTCACGCCCCCGTGATCGCGGCGCCTGGCCACCCAGCCGCACAGGGTCACCTCGGCGCCCACGTCCGAGGCCCGCAGGTCGCCGCACATGTGCGTGCGCAGCGAGGTGGAGAGGTCCTCAGGCACCGCCGGCCCCTGGTCGCGCCAGGTGGTCCACCAGTTCCGCCTGCGGCACGACCTCCTGCTCGCCGTCGGTCAGCCGTCGGAGCGTGACCGTCCCGGCGGTCACCTCCCGCTCGCCCACGATCGCCGCGTAGGCGGCGCCGGAGCGGTCGGCCATGCGCAGCTGCGCGCCCATCGGCCGTTCCTCGAAGGAGGCATCCGAGGCGACCCCCGCGCCGCGCAGCAGGCGGACGACCTGCGAGGCCCGAGCCCGACCGGCCTGGCCCACCCCGACCACGAACACGCGTAGGCCCGGCTCCTCGGGCGGGGCCACGTCCTCGTCGCGCAGGGCCAGCAGGACCCGCTCCAGACCCATTCCGAACCCCACCCCGGGCACGGGCGGCCCGCCCAGCGTCTCGGCCAGGCCGTCGTACCGCCCGCCGCCGAACAGCGTCCCCTGCTGCTCGGAGAGCACCTGGCTCACGAACTCGAACGCCGTGCGCGTGTAGTAGTCGAGACCCCGGACCAGCGTGGCGGTGACGACCGGCTTCAGGCCCTCGGCCTCCAGGCCGGCCAGCACGCCCTCGAAGTGCTCCCGGCACCGCTCGCAGAGGTGCTCGGCGATCTTCGGGGCCTCGGCGGCGACGGCTCGGCAGGCCTCGTCCTTGCAGTCGAGCACCCGGAGCGGGTTCTCCTCGAAGCGGTCGCGGTGCTCGTCGCGCAGGCGCTCGCGGTGGGTCCGGAAGTAGGCGATCAGCTCCTGCCGGTACGCGGGCCGACAGACCTGGTCGCCGATCGAGTTGATCTGGAGCTCGTACCGGCTGAGGCCCAGACCCCGCAGGAAGGCATCGCCCAGCGCGATCACCTCGACGTCGGGGCCCGGCTCGGCCACGCCGAACACCTCGATCCCGAACTGCCGGTGCTCCCGGTACCGGCCGGCCTGGGGCCGACCGTACCGGTACATCCGGGTGAGGTAGTAGGCCTTGAAGGGCGTGGGCTGGTCGTGCTGGTTCGCGAGGTAGGCGCGCATCACCGGGGCCGTGCCCTCCGGACGGAGCGAGAGCTCTCGCCCCCGGCGGTCGGTGAACGTGTACATCTCCTTGGCCACCACGTCGCTGGTGCCGCCCGAGGTGCGTCGGAACAGGTCGGTGTGCTCGAACACCGGGGTCTCCACGTAGCGGTAGCCGAACCGGCGGGCCAGCTCCGCGGCCCGCTCGTACAGCGCGCGCATCCGGCCGCTCTCGGGCGGGAGCAGGTCCAGGGTCCCCCGGGGGGGCGCCAGGTCCGTCACCGCTGCACCAGGTAGGGGTTGTGGGCCCGCTCGCGCCCCACGGTGGTCCTGGGACCGTGACCTGGCAGCACGGGCAGCGGGTCGGGCAGGCGCAGGAACCGCTCCAGGCTCCGCACCATGTCGCCGCCCGAGGAGTTGGCGAAGTCGCTCCGACCGATGGTGCCGGCGAACACCAGGTCGCCCGAGAGCACCGAGCCGTCCGTGACGAAGCACACGCTCCCCGGGGTGTGGCCGGGGGTGTGCATCACCTCGATCCGGAATCCGGCGAAGGTGAGCACGTCCCCGTCGGAGAGCAGGCGAACGTCCCTCACGTCCACCGGGGGCGTGCCGGCCCCGGCGCCCCAGGCGATCGGGTCGGACAGGGCGAGCGCATCGGCCTCGTGGATGTACAGGGGGAGATCGTCGCCGCAGACGTCGGCGGCGGCCCCGATGTGGTCGTAGTGTCCGTGCGTTGCCAGCACGGCCACCGGGCGCTTGCCCCCCGCCTCGAGGATCGCGCGCACCCGCTGGGCGGCGAAGCCCGGGTCGACCACGACCGCGTCGTCGGTGCCGTCGGCGGCGATCATCCAGCAGTTCGTCTCGAACGAGTTGTCGGAAAAGACGTCGAGGTACATGGGCAGGCCATCGTAGCCGATGCGTGGGCTAGGCCTGGGCCGGGTCGCTGGTGTCCTCGGCCAGGCGCTCGGCCAGGACCCGCATCACGCCCAGCGCCACGTTGGGGCGCTCGCGCAGGATGCTCTCGAACCCGCGGCGCTCGATGCGGATCGTCCGGACGTCGCCCTGGGCGAGCAGGGACGCGATCCGGGGACGACGGGTGATGATCGACATCTCCCCCACCACGTCGCCGGCGGAGCGGCGGGCCAGCTCCCGTTCCCCCTCGCGGACCACCCGGATCACGCCGTCGACCACGATGTGGAGCTCCTCGCCGACCTCGCCCTCCTCGGCGATCGTCTCCCCGTCCGCATAGCCCCGCTCCTCGGCGATCGCCGCCACACCCTCCAGCTCGATCGGTGCCAGGTCCGCGAACAGCGGGACCCGCCGCAGGAACAGCATGCGCTCCACCGTGGAGAGCGCGCCGGTGGCTCGTGCCATGTCCCCTCCCGTCCCGTCGGCGCGGACCAGCTCCGCGCAGCTGCGGATCAGCTCGTCCTCCAGGTCCAGGACCGCTTCCATCCAGGGCCCGCCCCGGTCCGGCGCACCGACCGGCTGGCCCGCCTCCCACAGGGCGACCAGGGGGCGGAGAAACGAGCTGTCGCCGGCCGCCTCCAGGGTCTCCAGCGCGTTCGCCAGCTGCCGACGCTCGCCGTCCAGACTGTCGATCGCGGCCTCCATGGCCCCACGCGCCGGCTCGAGCATCGTCAACGCCCACAGGGCCGCCCGAGCGGTCCGGCGGCCCCGATCCAGCACCGCCTCGCGGAGCAGGTCGGTGGCCGCTCCGTCCGACGGGATCGCGGCCGCCAGCTCCCCGTGGCGGGTGGCGCGCTCGGCGGCCAGCTCCACGTACTCGCGGATCCGGTCCGCCGCCTGGCGTCCGTCGGCCCGGCGCACCGCCTGCACCGCGGCATCCGCCGTGCGGGGGTCGTCCAGGGCCCCGAGGACGTGGTCGATGGCGAGGATCCCCGTGCTGCCCAGCGCGCGGCCCGCCGCGATCCGCACGGCCGGATCGGGGTCGTGCAGCGCCGCTAGGGCCGGCTCGACCCCTCGCTCCGGCGCGGCCCCGGCCAGCCGCTCCAGGGCCGCCGAGCGCACCCGGGCCGAGGGGTCGGCCAGGAGGGCCTCCGCCACCGAG
>DASQQQ010000055.1:0-4757 GCA_035643355.1 Actinomycetota bacterium
AAGATCGTGGCCGCCGCGCTCTACGCGGTCAGCGACGCCCCCGATCGGGACCTGCGCGAGCTCGCCCGCGCCCTGTCGGCCCCCGAGCGCACCGAGGTGCTCCGCGCCTACGTGGGGGAGCGCGGCAACCGCCGCCACAAACCCGGTCGAGCCTTCGAGCGCACCGGGTACCGGTTCGAGGTGCTGTGCGACTACGGGGCCTTCCGAGACCTGCAGCGCCACCGACCGCTGACCCTCGAGTGGCAGACCCTCACCCCCCAGCACGGGTACCTCACGCCCGAGCAGGTGGACCAGGCCGGCCTGGCCGACGAGTGGCACGGCGTGATGGAGGACTCCGCCCGGGCCTGGGAGGCGCTGGCCGACGCCGCCGGGACCGAGGTGGCCCAGTACGCGGTGTCGATGGCCTACCGGATCCGGTTCGTGATGCAGATGAGCGCCCGGGAGGCCATGCACCTGATCGAGCTCCGATCCTCGCCACAGGGGCACCCCACCTACCGGCGGGTGGTCCACGCGATGCACGGTCTGATCCGCGACGTGGCCGGTCACTCCGCGGTCGCCGAGGCGATGTCCCACGTGGACTATTCGGAGGTGGACCTGGAGCGGCTGGAGGCCGAGCGCCGGGCCGAGGCCAAGCGCCGGGCCTCCCGCTCGGCTCGGTGAGCCCTCGGCCTGGCGACGTGGAGGGGGTTTCGGGTACCCTGGCGGCCCCATGGACCGTCAAGCGACGTTGCTGCTGGCCCTGGGCCTGCTGATCACCGCCGCGGCGTTCGTCTCCGCGGCGGGCTGGATCTTGTTCGTCCGCGACCGGCGCGCGGGTCGTCCCGCCCCGGCCGGCGCCCCCCACGCGCATCCCGAGGTCCACGAGGAGCGCTAGTGCTCGAGCTCCTCGACCTCCGGGACCGGAGGGAGCGGCTCGAGCCCCGGCGTCTCGAGATCGATCCAGACGTGTCCGACACCGTGCGCGGCATCCTCGCCCGCGTTCGCGACGAGGGTGACGAGGCGCTGCTCGACCTCACCCTGGAACTGGACGGCGCCGATCTGCACGAGCGCGGTCTGATCGCCGGTCCCGACGAGCTCCGGCAGGCCGAACGGGCCGTCCCGGCCGACCTGAAGGACGCCCTGGACGCGCTGGTCGAGCGGCTCACCGACCTGCACCGGCGCCAGCTCCCCTCCGAGTGGTGGGAGGAGCGTGACGGCGTGCGCTTCGGCGAGATCGTCCGGCCCCTGCGCCGGGCGGGTTGCTACGTGCCCGGTGGCCGCGCGAGCTATCCCTCGTCCGTCTGCATGACCGTGGTCCCCGCCCTGGTGGCGGGGGTGGAAGAGATCGTGCTCTGCACCCCCCCGAACGCCGACGGCTCGCCCGACCCGGCCGTGCTCTACGCGGCCGGGAGGGCCGGAGCCGGCCGGGTGGTCAAGGTGGGCGGCGCCCAGGCCATCGGGGCCATGGCGTACGGAACGGACTCCGTCCCGGCGGCGGACCGGATCGTGGGCCCCGGCAACACCTACGTGACCGAGGCCAAGCGTCAGGTGGCCGGAACCGTGGGCATCGACGGGCTGGCCGGACCCACCGAGCTGGTCCTGATCGCCGGCCAGGATGCGGACCCCCGCTGGGTCGCGTTGGACCTGATCGCTCAGGCCGAGCACGACCCGGCTGCCATCGCCACGCTGGTCAGCGCCGACCCCGTGCTGATCGAGCGGGTGGACCGAGCGCTCTCGGCAGAGATCGGAACGGCCGGACGGCGGGACGTGGTGCAGCAGGCGCTGGCCGGTGCCCGCGCCGTCCTGGTCAGGGACCTGGACCAGGCGGTGGACGTGGTCAACGACCTGGCCCCCGAGCACCTCCAGCTGTCGATCACCGGCCCCGACACGTTCGCGGCACGGGTGCGGAACGCCGGGGCCATCTTCGTGGGAGCCTTCACCGCGGTGCCGTTCGGGGACTACGGGGTGGCCTCGAACCACGTGCTGCCCACCGCCGGCACGGCCCGGTTCGCCTGCGGCTTGCGCTCGGCGGACTTCGTCACCATCTCCTCCCTGGTCGAGCTGGACGACCGTGCGGCGGCCAGGCTCGGACCCGAGGTGGCAGCGATCGCCCGCAGCGAGGGTCTGCTGGGCCATGCCCGGGCGGTCGAGATCCGGGCCGAGGATCGGAGCCGGCCGTGAGCCCCGTCTTGCCCCGCCCCGGTCTGCGGGAGGTCGCGGCGTACGAGTCGCCCCAACCCGAGGCCCTGGCCCGCCTGAACACGAACGAGTGCCCCTACCCGCTCCCGGAGAGCTTCCGGGAGGACCTCGCCGAGGCGGTGCGGCACCTGACGTTGAACCGGTACCCCGACCGTGAGGCGCTCGAGCTCCGCACCGCGCTGGCCGAGCTCCACGACCACCCGCTCGAGGGAACCTGGGCCGCCAACGGCTCGAACGAGGTGATCCAGCAACTCCTGCTTGCCTACGGCGGCCCCGGTCGACGGGTGGTGGTGTTCGAGCCCACCTACGTGCTCCACGAGCGGCTGACCTGGATCTCGCACGGCGAGCTCGTCCCCTTGCCCCTGGCCGAGCCCTGGACGATCGGCTCGCCGGAGGTGGCCCGGGCGTTCGCGGCCCGACCGGACGTCGTGTTCGTGTGCTCGCCGAACAACCCCACCGGCAACGCCCAGCCGCCGGAGGTGATCGACGAGCTGGCCGCCCGCGGTGAGGCGCTGATCGTGGTGGACGAGGCGTACGTGGAGTTCGGGGGCCGGAGCGCCGACTCCCTGCTGGCCCGATACCCGAACCTGGTCGTGGTGCGGACCTTCTCGAAGGCGTTCGCGCTGGCCGGCGCCCGCATCGGCTACTGCCTGGCGTCGCCCGACGTGACCGAGGACCTGCGGCGGGTCCGCCTGCCCTACCACCTGTCGGCACTCACCCAGACCGCCGGGCTGGTCGCCCTGGCCCACCGGGACGAGGCCCGGGCCATGCTCGATGCGATCCGCCGGCAGCGGGACCGGATCGCCGAGGCCCTGCCGCGGCTGGGCGCCGAGGCCTTCCGCTCGGAGGCGAACTTCCTCCTCTTCCGTCCGCCCAGATCGGCCGGCGAGGTCTGGCGCGGCCTGCTCGACCGCGGTGTGCTGGTCCGCGACATGCACGAGGTGGTGGAGGGCTCCCTGCGGGTCACCGCCGGCACGCCCGAGGAGGTCGACCGGTTCATCACCGCCCTGGAGGAGGTCCTGGGATGACGAAGCGTGAGGCCGCCGTGGAGCGGGTGACGAAGGAGACCCGGGTCCGGGTGGAGCTCTCCATCGACGGCTCGGGCACGGCCCGCGCGGACACCGGGTTGCCGTTCTTCGACCACATGCTGCAGCAGCTCGGGACCCACGCGGGCTTCGACCTCGCGATCCAGGCGAAGGGCGACCTGGAGGTCGACGGCCACCACACCGTCGAGGACGTGGGTCTGGCCCTGGGGCAGGCGCTGGCGGAGGCGATCGGGGACAAGGCGGGGCTGCGGCGGTTCGCGTCGATCACCGTGCCGCTGGACGAGGCGGCGGTGGCCGTGGCGCTGGACCTGTCCGGCCGGCCGTTCGTGGTGCACGAGGTCCCGGTCGACGCCGAGATGATCGGGACCTACGACACCGAGCTGACCGAGGACTTCCTGCGGGGTTTCGCTACGGCGGCCGCGATCACGGTTCACGTCCGGCTGATCGCCGGGCGGAGTCCCCACCACGTGGTGGAGGCCGAGTTCAAGGCGCTGGCGAAGGCGCTCGGCGATGCATGCTCGCTCACCGGTCGCGCCGGTACCCCTTCGACCAAGGGCGCGCTGTGAGCATCGGGGTGCTGGACTACGGGATGGGGAACCTGCGCAGCGTGGCCCGGGCCATCGAGCACGTGGGGGGGACCGCGGAGATCGTCGAGGACCCGGGCGCGGTGCAGCGCGCCGAGGCCCTGGTCGTGCCCGGCGTGGGGCACTTCGGCGCGTGCGTGCGCAACCTGCGGGACCGTGGGCTGGACCAGGCGATCCGCTCCGTCGCCGGCGCCGGTCGGCCGGTGTTCGGGGTGTGCGTGGGCATGCAGGTGTTGCTGGAGGGCAGCGAGGAGGATCCCGACCCGGGCATCGGGCTCCTGGCCGGACGATGCCGACGGCTCCCCTCGAGCGCGAGCGTGAAGGTGCCCCACATGGGGTGGAACACCGTTGCCTGGAGCGCCGGCGCCCACCCGTACCTGGCCGGGGTGCCGGACGGATCCCGGTTTTATTTCGTCCACTCCTTCGCCCCGGACCCGGGTCCTAGCACCCTCGGCGTCGCAGAGCACGGCCGAACCTTCTCGGCGGTGGTGGCCTCTGCGAACGTGTTCGCCACGCAGTTCCATCCGGAGAAGTCGGGCTCGGCGGGGCTGGCGCTGTACGAGGCGTTCGTGAAGGAGGCGGCGGGGTGATCGTGATCCCGGCCATCGATCTGCGGGGCGGCAAGTGCGTCCGCCTGTTCCGCGGGGATCCCAACGCTCAGACCACGTACGAGGCCGACCCGGTGGAGACCGCGGTGCGCTTCGAGCGCGAGGGTGCCCGGCGGCTGCACCTCGTGGATCTGGACGCGGCGTTGGGCACCGGGTCCAACCACGAGGTGGTGGTGGCCATCTGCCGGTCGGTGGCCGTGCCGGTCCAGCTGGGGGGCGGCCTGCGCACGCTGGACGCCGTGGAGCGGGCCCTGGAGGACGGAGCGGCCCGGGCGATCCTGGGCACGGCCGCGGCGTTGGACGCGGCGTTCGTGACGAAGGCCGTGGAGCGCTTCCGGGAC
>DASQQQ010000056.1:0-3277 GCA_035643355.1 Actinomycetota bacterium
TGGGGGCGCGGGACCCGGACGTGCTGGTGGGGCCGCAGCACGGCGTGGACGTCGGGGTGGTCCGGGTGGCGGAGGGCGTGGCGACGGCGATGACGGCCGATCCGGTGTTCATCGTCCCGGCCTACGGGTGGGAGCGGGCGGCGTGGTTCGCCGTGCACATCCTGGCCTCGGATGCCGCCACCAGCGGCCTGCCCCTGCGGTGGATGGCGGTCGACCTGAACCTGCCGCCCGAGATCACCGACCAGGAGCTCGCCACGATGTGGGAGGCGTACCATCGGGCCTGCGAGGACCTCGGCATCGCGGTGGTGACCGGGCACACGGCCAGGTACGAGGGATGCACGTGGCCGATGGTCGGGGGGGCCGTCTGTCTGGCCTCGGGCCCGGAGGACCGTTTCGTCACGCCGGCCATGGCCAGGCCCGGCGACAAGGTGGTCATCACCAAGGGCGCCGCGATCGAGGCCACGGCGTTGTTCGCGGCCACGTTCCCCGAGCGACTGGCGGCGGGTGTGGGAGAGGACGTGGTGCGAGCCGCCGACGCGCTGTTCGAGCAGATGACCGTGGTGCCCGAGGCGGTGGTGGCCCGGGGGTTCGGCTTGCGGGAGCAGGGGGTGACCGCGATGCACGATGCCACCGAGGGCGGGGTCTACGGGGGGCTGACGGAGGTGGCGGTCGCTTCGGGGGTCGGTCTGCGGATCGATCGGGGGGCGATCCCCGTTCGCCCCGAGGTCCGGGCCGTCTGCGAGCACGCGGGGATGGATCCGTACGCCTCGATCTCGGAGGGCACGCTGGTCTGCACCGTGGTGCCCGATCGGGCCGAGGACTTCGTGGCCGCGCTGGCCGGATCGGGGATCGATGCCGCCGTGGTGGGCGACGTCACCGCGCCCGCCGAGGGCTGCGTCCTGGTGGGGGAGGAGGGTGTGCTCCCCCTGGAGCATCCCGGGCTCGACCCGTTCTGGGTGGCCTTCGGTCGGTGGTCGGAGGAAGCGGCCGGCATCGCGAAGAGCTCCTAGGCCGCCCTGGCCGGAAGGGGGTCCGCGGAGCGGCAGAGCGTGTCGCCGGTCAGTGCGGCTCGGCCCGGCGGGCGCTCTCCTGGGCGAAGAAGTCCTCGGCCACGATGGCGAAGCGCAGGTGGTCGCGCCACCGTCCGCCGATCTTCAGGTATCGCTCCGAGAACCCCTCGCGCCGGAAGCCCAGCCCCTCCACCAGGCGGATCGAGGCCACGTTGCCCGGCTGGACGTTCGCCTCCAGACGGTGCAATCCCATGGTGCCGAAGGCGTGGCGCATCACCAGCCGGAGCCCCTCCCGCATGTAGCCCCGTCCGGCGAAGGGCTCGAAGGCGTAGTAGCCGAGGTAGGCGCTGCGGAAGTTGCCCAGGAAGATCTGGCTGATCGTGACCACACCGGTGATATCGCCCTCCCCGGCCCGGCAGACCAGGAACATCCTCGTGTCCGCCCGACGGGCCCGACGCAGGTACTCCTCGAAGCCGGCCGCGGTGGTGGGCGGACTCGCCCAGGGCCGATGGAGGGCCCGGCTGGCCCGCGCGCGGTGCACGAACTCCTCGCCGTCCCCGGCCGACAGGCGCCGTAGGACCACGCGCTCCCCCCGCTCCACGATACGCCCCGCCATCCCGGGCAACGCTAGCGCGTCCACCGGATAGGGTGGGCCGGGCATGGACCTGGTGACCGTGGGCGACCTGATGGTGGACGTGACCGTGGAGGCCTCGGCCCTCCGGGCGGGCGGTGACGTCCACGGCACCGTGCGGCTGCGGCCGGGGGGAAGCGCGGTCAACGCGGCCGTGTGGGCCGCGGCGTCGGGCGCCACGGCCAGGCTCCACGGACGGATCGGAGACGACCTGGCCGGGCGGCTGATCTCGGAGGCCATCGGCCAGCGCGGGGTGGAGGCCGTGCTGGCGGTCGATCCGGGGAGCGTGACCGGCTCGATGTTGGTGGTCCAGGAGGGCGGCGAGCGCTCGATGGTGGCCGACCGCGGCGCGAACGCCCGGCTGTCCCCGGCCGATCTGCCGGCCCAGATCGAGGCGGAGGCCGTCCTCGTCTCCGGCTACGTGCTGCTCCAGGAGGGTTCGGCGGCCGCGGGGCGGGCCGCTCTGGACCGGGCCCGAGCCCGGTACGTGGCGGTGGATGCGGCGTCGTGGCCGTTGGTGGAGGGGGTCGGCGGGGAGCGGTTCCTGCGGCTCACGGAGGGGGCGAACGTGCTGTTCGCCAACGCCTCGGAGGCCCGGGCGCTGACGGGACGCGAGGGCGAGGACGCGGCGGACCAGCTCGCGCAGCGCTACGCGGTGGTCTGCATCAAGCTCGGCGGGGAGGGCGCGGTGCTGTCCTGGGAGGGGCTGCTGATCCGGTTCGGGGCCGAGGAGATCGCCGAGGCCGACCCCACCGGCGCCGGGGACGCCTTCGACGGCGCCTTCCTGGCCGCCCTGGTCTCCGGCGCCGCTCCGGGCGACGCCCTCCGCCTGGCCTGTCACGCCGGGGCTCGGGCCGCGGGCAGCCTCGAGCTCTGGCCGGAGCGAGAGTCGTCCCGATGAGCGAGCTCCTGCGCACGTCCGAACCGGTGCGCGCCGCGCTGGCGGAGGGACGGGGGGTCGTGGCGCTGGAGACGAGCGTCCTGGCTCAGGGGCTGCCCCATCCCCGGAACCTGGAGGCCGCGGAGCGGATGTCCGCGGCGATCGTCTCGCGCGGAGCGATACCGGCCTGGATCGGGGTCCGGCGGGGGTCCGTGGTCGTCGGGCTCCAGGACACGGAGCTGGAGACCTTCGCGGGGCGAGCCGCGCCGGTGAAGGTGGCGCCGCGGGACCTGCCGCCGGTGCTCGCCTCGGGTAGATCGGGGGCCACGACCGTGTCCGCCACGGTGTGGGCCGCCCATCGAGCCGGGATCCCGGTGGCGGCCACCGGGGGGATCGGCGGCGTCCACCCGGGCACCGGGGACGTCTCGGCGGACCTGCAGGAGCTTGCCTCGGTCCCGATCCTGCTGGTGTGCTCGGGGCCGAAGTCGATCGTGGATCCGGTGGCGACGGCCGATCGGCTGGAGGAGCTCGGCGTGACGGCCGTCGGGTACCGGTGCGAGCGACTGCCCTTCTTCCTGGCTCGCGAGGCCCCGGTGGCGCTCGAGCATCGGGTGGACTCGGCGGCCGGAGCGGCCGAGGTGACGCGCATCCACGCCCGGCTGGGGGTGAGATCCGCCATCCTGCTGTGCAACCCGATCCCGACCGAGCAGGCCATGGACGGGGGGGAGGTGGCGGCCGCGGCGGGGGCCTGTGAGC
>DASQQQ010000057.1:0-2038 GCA_035643355.1 Actinomycetota bacterium
ACCCAGTACTCACCGGTGCGAGCGAGGGAGTGCCTCGAGGAGGCGCTGGGGATCTTCGAAGGCGAGGGAATGCTGGCGGAGCGGGCCGATGCGTTGGCGGGTCTGGTCCGGGCGGTCCTCGCCACCGACCCGGACGATGCCGAGCGGGTGGCACGCCTGGCACTCGACGCCGCCACCGCCGCCGCCGACCCGAGGCTGCGAGCCGGCGCACTGACCCAGATCGGTCAGCTCGCACTCCACCGGGAGGATGCCCTGGCGGCGATCGAGAGCCTCACCGAGGCAACCGCGCTCGCGGAGGAGATCGGCGACATGGCGACCCTGGGACGGGCCCAGCTGATGTCGGGCCATGCCCACGCCCTGACCGGCGAGCTCGAGAGCGCCGACCGGTACTTCGACGCCGCCATGGACACGGCCGAGCGCACCGGAGCACAGATGGCATGGTTGTACGGGGCGATGGCCCGGGTCGAGCACTGGGAAGGGCGCCAGCGCTTCGCCCGGATCCTGGAGTGGCTGGAGGGGATCCTCCCCGAGCTCACTGCCCGGGGCCATCGTCACCACCTCTCGTACGTCCATTACGCGATGGGGTACCGCGCGCTTCGCTGGCTGGGCCTGCCCGCGGAGGCGCTCGAGCACCTGGACGTCGCCGCCGAGCTCACCCGGGGCGACGACTGGAACCCGCCGGCGGTCATGTTCCGCAACGGACGTGCCGCTCTCCTCCTCGACCTGGGACGGACCCCAGACGCTCGGGCGGCGATCGACGAGGCTCGCCGGATCGCCGAGGAGCACCGGTTGCAGGAGGCCACCATGCACTACCTGCTGGTCACCGAAGCCCGGGTGGCACTGACGGAAGGGGACCTCGAGCGGGCGGGGAACGACATCGCCCGTCTCGACGGGATCTGCCGGGACCGCGGTGAGGGTCACGCCGCCTCGGCGCTCAACGCCGAGCTCGCGCTCGAGGCCGGCGACCCTTCGGCCGCGATCGAGGCGGCCCGGCGAGCGGTGGGCCTGGAGCCGCTCATCGGCGTCAACCGCTGGTTCAGCCGACTGCAGGTGCTCGAGCTGCTGGCGAGGGCCGAGGTCGCCGCCGGAGAAGACCCGTCGGCGACCCTGGCCACCGCCCGGGGGGAGGCCGAGGCCCGCCTGGCCGAGATCCCCGACCGGTATCGAGCAGGATTCCTCTCCCGTCCCGAAGTGCAGGCGGTCCTGTCCGGATAGCCGGGCGGCTCCCCGGCCCCGGCGTCCCGCGGCCGGCGGGCATTGCGCCGGACCGCTCCTCGGCGCAGGTATGGTGCCGCACCACCCCGATGGCTCCGCAAACGATCGCACTGCTGCTCGCCGCCGGTTTCGTCGCCGGCTTCATCAACACCGTCGCCGGCGGCGGCTCCGCCATCACGCTCACGGTCCTCGAGTCGTTGCTCGGGCCCACGGTCGCCAACGGCACCAACCGGGTGGCGGTGTTCCTCGCCAACGGTGTGGCGGTGGCAGGGTTCGCCCGGGGAGACGCGGTCCCCTGGAAGCGGGCGCTCCCGCTGATCCCGCCCACCGTCGTCGGAGCCGGGATCGGGGCGTGGACCGCGACGCGGCTCTCCAACCAGGGGATGCGGACGGCATTCGCCTTCGCACTGTTGTTCGTGGCGGTCTCGGTGCTGGTCAAGCCTTCCCGATGGACCCAGCAGCAGAAGGAACCAGTGCTCCACGAGCCGTGGCGCTCGCTGGCCTTCCTCGGGGTCGGCTTCTACGGAGGCTTCGTTCAGGCAGGGGTGGGGTTCCTCATCCTCCTCGCCGTTGTCATGGGTGGAGGTCTGGACCTGGTCCGGGGGAACGCCGCCAAGGTGTTGCTGATCCTCTCGTATACGCCGGTGGCGCTCCTGCTCTTCGCCCGGGCGGCCCAGGTGGACGTCAAGACCGGACTGGTGCTGGCGGCCGGGAACACCTCCGGCGCCTGGGTGGCCGCCCGCCTGGCGGTGCGGAGGGGTGCCGGCTGGATCCGGTGGGTGCTGGTGTTCGTCGCCGTCGCCGCCGCGGTGTGGATGCTGAT
>DASQQQ010000058.1:0-17370 GCA_035643355.1 Actinomycetota bacterium
TTGAGGTTCTCGAACGCCCGCACGGGCAGGTAGATCTCGCCCCTGATCTCCAGCACCTCGGGAGGCTCCGCGACCTGCAGCCGGCGAGGCACCGACCGGACCGTCCGGACGTTCGCGGTGATGTCCTCCCCCACCCGACCATCGCCCCGGGTGGCGCCCCGGACCAGGACCCCACGCTCGTAGGTGAGCGCCACCGCCACCCCGTCGATCTTCAGCTCGCACGCGTACCGGGCCCCCGAGCCGACCCCCCGCTCCGCGCGCGCGGCCCAGGCCTGCAGCTCCTCGAGCGAGAAGACGTTGTCCAGTGACAGCATCACCGCTCGATGCTGCACCGGCGCGAACAGCTCGGTCGGTGCTACCCCGACCCGCTGGGTGGGGCTGTCGGGCGTGACCAGCTCCGGGAAGCGCTCCTCGAGCGCCTTGAGCTCGTTCATCAGCTCGTCGTACTCGGCGTCGGAGACGACCGGGTCGTCCAGGACGTAGTAGCGATAGGCGTGCTCGTTCAGCTGCTCCCGCAACTCCTCCACGCGGAGCTTGGCCTCGGCCCGCTCGCGGTCCGCCGCTGTCATCAGGCGGCGATCTCCACGCCGCCCGCCAGGCCGATCCGGTGCCCCTGAACCAGCAGGCCCCCGGTCACCCCCGGCACGCGCTTCAGGTAGCCCAGGGCCAAGCTGAACCCGTCGGGCTTGGACAGCAGGGCCTGGACGCCGGCCGCAGCGGCGTCGGCCAGCATGCAGGAGGTGGCCAGCACGGCCAGACCGTCGACGGGCGCGCGGCCCGAGGTGAACGCGGTGGAGATCCCGACGCCCTGCCGACTGGGCGGGACCACCACGGCGATGGTGCGGCCGTCGGGGGCGCGATGGACCGTCAGCTTGCGGCGCTTGCGGGCCACGATGAAGTAGTCGCCGCCGCACGAGACGGTCAGATCCGAGGTGGACGGGGCCAGGAACCGCCCTACGTGGTCGGTGAGGGCTCCCCGGAACGAGAACATCGGCCCCACCCCCGCGGCCCGGGCCGCCCCCACCAGCTCGCGTACCACCGCCGGAGCGTCGTCCCGGACCTCGATGGGCCGCTTGCTGGTGCGGACCTCGGGTGCGCGCAGCGCGTACGACTGCAGCTGCTCCCAGAACGACAGCGCCGCCGCTCGGGACTCCTCGTTCACGTCCCCGCCGGCGCTGATGTGCAGGAGCATGTCCTGCACCTGGATGTCGAAGCTGCGTGGCTTCTTCCTGAGCAGCCTCACGCCAGCACCTCGAGCACCTCTCGAGCCCGTCTCCCCGTCTCGGGCGGGATGATAGCCGAGCCCGGCGACGCCCTCGTCAGCGGATCGACCCGACGATCCGAGCGCCGCCCAGGAGCTCCTCCCCCCGGTACAGGACCACGCTCTGGCCTGGGGCCACGCCCCGCTGCGGGGATCCGAACCGAACCCTGACCCGGTCGCCCTCCGCCTCCACCACGGCCGGGACGTCCGCCCCTCGGTACCGGTACCGGACCTCCGCCTGGAAGGGGCCCCGAGCCGGGGGCCTGCCGATCACCCACCGGACCCGGTCGGCCACCAGGCCCCGGCGCTCGAGGAGCTCGCCGGGTCCCACCACCACCCGGTTGGCGGCCGCATCGACGTCGAGCACGTAGGTCCGGGCTCCCGTGGAGATCCCCAATCCCCGTCGCTGCCCGATCGTGTAGCGAGGCAGGCCTCGATGACGCCCCACCACCCGGCCGGCGGCGTCGACGATCTGGCCCTGTCGAAGCAGCTCGGGCGCCAACCCCTCCAGGAAGTCGCCGTGGTCGCCCCGCGGTACGAAGCAGAGCTCCTGCGAGTCCGGCTTGGAGGCCACCGGCAACCCCAGCCGCCGGGCATGCGCGCGCGTCTCCGCCTTCGGCAGTCCACCCACCGGGAACAGCGAACGGGCGAGCTCCCGCTGGCCGAGCGCGTGCAGCATGTACGACTGGTCCTTGCCCCGGTCGACCCCCCGCAGCAGGTGCCAGACGCCGGCAGCGTCCCGGCGGGTCCGCACGTAGTGCCCCGTGGCCACGAAGTCCATGCCCAGCTCGTCGGCCCGGGCCAGGAACGCCCCGAACTTGATCTGCTCGTTGCAGCGGGCGCAGGGGTTCGGGGTCCGGCCGGCCCGGTGCTCGGCGAGGAAGTCGGCCAGCACCGTGTCCTCGAAGGCACGGCTCAGGTCCACGATCTCGAAGGGGAAGCCGGCGATCCTGGCCACCTCCGCAGCGTCTGCCCTGGCGGTCGGTCCGCAGCATCCGTGGTCGACCCCATCGGCCAGGTGCACCAGCCGGAGGTGCGAGCCGAGGACCTCGTACCCCTGCTCGGCGAGCAGGCAGGCCGCGACCGACGAGTCCACCCCGCCGGACATCGCCACCAGCACCGATCCCCTCGACGCCATCGGGTTGGATGCTACGACGCCGAGCTGTGGGGCACGCCCCCCGGGGCGTGGGTATGCTCGTCGTGTCGTCCGACCGGAGGACCGAGGCATGAACGTCGTCGTCCTGGTGAAGTACGTGCCCGACCCCCAGGGAACCCCCGAGCTGGGGGAGGACTTCCTGGTGAAGCGGGAGGGCACCGAGGGGGCGCTCGACCCCGGCGACGAGTACGCGGTGGAGGCCGCGCTCCAGGTGGCCGGCGGCGACGGCGAGGTGGCCCTGGTCTCGATGGGGCCCGAGGTGGCCCTGACCGCGATCCGGCGGGGACTCTCCATGGGGGCTCACCGGGGGGTGCTGGTGAGCGACCCGTCGTTGCGGGGAGCCGACGTGTTGGCCACGGCCAGGGTCCTGGCCGCGGTGGTGCGTCGGGCGCCCGTCGACCTGGTCCTGGCCGGCGTCGAGTCCACCGACGGCTACACGGGCACGCTGCCGATGACCGTAGCGGAGCTCCTCGGCCTGCCGGCCGCCACGTTCGCCCGCAAGCTCGACGTCGTCGACGGGACCCTCCGGATCGAGCGACAGACCGAGGGCGGCTTCGACGTGGTGGAGGCCCCCCTGCCGGCCCTGGCCACCGTTACGGCCAGCGCCGCGGAGCCTCGGTACCCCACGCTGAAGGGCATCATGCAGGCCAAGCAGAAGCCCCTCGAGCAGCTGTCGCTGACCGATCTCGGGGTGGAGCCAGCCGAGGTGACCGGCACGCAGCGGGTGACCGACGTGCGTCCCGCGGCGGAGAAGGGGTCCGGCGAGATCGTCCAGGCGGGCGAGGACGGCGCGGGCCGGATCGTCCAGTTCCTGGCCGAGGCCAAGGTGATCTGAATGGCCGGGGTGTGGGTCTACGCGCAGGTCGAGCCGGAGGGCCCGGAGGCCTCCGCGCTGGAGCTGCTGACGAAGGCACGCGAGCTCTCGGACCAGGTGGCCGCGGTCGCCCTCGGCCCGGGAGCCACCGCGGCCGCTGCGAGCCTGGGGGAGCACGGGGCAGCCACGGTCTACGCCTCCGACGACGAGGTGTACGCGGAGTGCCTGGGACAGCCCGCGGCTCACGCTCTGGACGCGCTGATCCGGGAGCACCGGCCCGACCTGGTGCTCTTCCCCTCGAGCTACGAGGCCCGGGACGTGGCCGGGCGGCTCCAGGCCCGGACCGGCTCCACGCTCATGGCCAACGCCACCGACGTGCCGAGCGTGCACGGCGCGCAGACGCAGATCTTCGGCGGCACGGCGGTCGTCGACGTGGCGCTGGAGGGACCCGCACCCCACCTGGTGCTGGTGCGGCCCAAGTCGTTCCCGGCCGAGCCCTCGGGTGGTACGGCGCAGGTGGTGCCGGTCGACCTCCAGATCCCCGACGAGCTCCGTCGCGCCCGCCGGATCGAGCGGCACGTGGAGGCGGCGGCCGGGCCCCGGCTGGAGCAGGCGAAGGTCGTGATCGCCGGCGGCCGAGGGCTGCAGGATCCATCGAACTTCGCCATCTTGGAGGAGCTGGCCTCGCTGCTCGGCGACTCCGCGGTGGGGGCCACCCGGGCGGTGGTCGACGCCGGATGGGTGCCCTACAGCTACCAGATCGGGCAGACCGGCAAGACCGTGAAGCCCGAGGTGTATCTGGCGGTGGGGGTGAGCGGCGCCACCCAGCACGTGGTGGGCATGAAGGGCTCGAAGCGGATCGTGGCGATCAACAAGGACCCCGACGCCCCGATCTTCAAGCTCGCGGACCTCGGCGTGGTGGGCGACGCGCTCGCCGTGCTGCCCGAGCTCATCCAGGAGCTGCGGGCCCGCTCGGGCTGATCGGTGGTCGAGGCCAGGTTCGACGATCTCCGTCCGGGACGGGAGCGATCCTTCCGGCTGGTGGAGCCGCTGGGATCGGTCCAGGCGCGGGAGCCCTCCGCGGTCCCGGATGCCCTGGACCGGGTGGAGGCCGCCGTGGGGCGAGGCCTATGGGCCGGCGGGTTCGTCGCCTACGAGGCCGCGCCGGGACTCGATCCCGCCCTGACCGTCCGGTCGACACGGCACCCCTCCGACCCGCTGCGAGGACTGCCGCTCGTGTGGTTCGGGCTCTTCCGGCGGTGCGAGCGGGTGCCCCCCCTGCGACCGGAGGCCCACGGACCGGTCGACCGGGACCTGGGATGGCGGCCGTCCGTCGGCAGGGAGCAGTACGAGGACGCCGTCTCGCTGATCCGCGAGCGCATCGCCGCGGGCGACACCTACCAGGTGAACCACACGTTCCGGCTACGGACCCGGGTGCCGGGATCGCCCGTCGAGCTGTACCGCGACCTCTGCCTGGCCCAGCGGGGTGGGTACGCCGCCTTCCTGGATGCCGGAGGCTACCTGGTGCTCTCGGCCTCGCCCGAGCTCTTCCTGAGGATCGAGGGCGACCGCATCACCACACGCCCCATGAAGGGGACGACCCCCCGCGGACGGTGGCCGGCGGAGGATGCCCGGGCCGCTCGGGCCCTCCAGCGCTCGTCCAAGGACCGTGCCGAGAACGCCATGATCGTCGATCTGCTCCGAAGCGACCTGGGCCGCATCGCCCGGCCGGGGACGGTGCGCGCGGATCCGATGTTCGAGGCCGAGCGGTACGAGACGCTCTGGCAGCTCACCTCCACGATCACCGGCGCGACCCGCCCCGGCACGCGGCTGCGCGACGTGTTCGCGGCCCTGTTCCCCAGCGGTTCGGTGACCGGTGCCCCCAAGGTCGCCGCGATGCGCCTGATCTGCGAGTTGGAGGATTCCCCCAGGGGGATCTACTGCGGGTCGATCGGGTACCTGGCGCCCGAGGGCTCGGGAGAGCCCCGCGCCAACCTCAACGTGGCCATCCGGACGGTGGTGCTGGACCGGCGGAGCGGTGCGGCCGAGTACGGCGTGGGCGGGGGGATCACCTACGATTCGTCGTCCTCCGGCGAGTACCGTGAGGCGCTCGCCAAGACCCGTGTCCTCACCGCCCGACGTCCCGAGTTCCAGCTGCTGGAGACGATCTTGCACCGGGGCCGGGGCGGGTTCCGACACCTCCACGAGCACCTGGCCCGCCTGCGCGGGTCGGCCGGGTACTTCGGCTTCGCGCTGGACCCGGAGGCCGTGGAGCTGCGGTTGAAGCAGGCGAGGGCGGAGCTGGGAGACGCCGACGGGCTGGTCCGCCTGCTGCTCGCCCGCGACGGAACGGTCCAGGTCCGGATCCGACCACGGCCGGCCCCCCATCCGGGGCCGGTCACCGTCGCCCTCGATACCGATCCGGTGGATCCCTCCGACGTCTGGCTGTTCCACAAGACCACGCTGCGTGAGCGCTACGAGCGACGGCGTGCCGCACGCCCCGACGTGGACGACGTGCTCCTGATCAACACCCGGGGCGAGGTGACCGAGTCCACGATCGCGAACCTGGCCGTGCGCCTGGACGGGCGATGGGTCACACCGCCCCTGGCATCTGGGCTGCTGCCGGGCGCCTACCGGGACCGGCTGGTGCGCGGCGGCCGGCTGCGCGAACGACCGATCTCGCTGGAGGAGGTCAGCGCCGCACCCGGGCTGGCGCTGGTGAACTCGGCCCGCGGATGGCGATCGGCGCGCCTGCGGGGATGAGCGCGGACCCAGCCGTCGCTCGTCCAGGAGAACAGGCGTGAGGCCTCGGTGGGCCGGTCAGCCTGCGGACCGGCTCAGGCGGCTTCCCTGCGCGACCGGCGCTTGCCCCGCGGCACGTACTCGTGGACGGGCTCGTGCTGCCAGCAGAAGTCCCAGCGGTTGTACATCGAGAGCTTCGTGCCGCAGCCCTCGGCCGCGCACACGCGGCCCGAGCCGTACGTCCGGTTCGCCTTTGGGAGTTCGCGGACGCGAGCTCCGCGGTAGGAAGCATCCGAAGGCATGACCACTCCTCGCGTTCGTCCGGACCCTGTCCATCGCTCCAGGGTCATCAGGTATTCGAACAGCGCGGAAGGTCGGTTCGTTCCCGGATGGGGACGGTTCGCGCAGATCCACAGCGGATGCACAGGTTCGGGGCGCGCTCAGTCCCGCTCCAGGTTCCTGGCCAGCGCCTTCGTGGCCTGGGTGAGCTGGACCACCCTGGGCGTGAACCCCAGGGACTCCCAGAACTCCATGGCCCCCTGGTTGGGGGCGAAGGTCTTGAGCTCCACCCAATCCACCGCGATCTCCTGCGCGAAGCTCGACGCCTCCTTCACCAGGGCGCGTCCCACCCCCCGTCCCCGGTAGCCGGCCCGGACCACCACGCCGGAGAGCTCCAGGGCCCGTTCGTCGGAGAACCGGGAGGGGATCCGCACCTCTCCGTAGGCCATCCCCACGACCTCGCCGTCGTCCTCGGCCACCAGCACCACCGCGTTCTCCGTGTCGAGGGCCCGCTGGTACTTGGCGCCGATCTCGTCGTAGAAGCCGGGGCGCGGCGTGAACACCCGCCAGTCGCCCTGCAGCCGCTCCAACTCCTGGAACAGGCCGACCAGCACCGGGACGTCCTCGGCAGTTGCCCGTCTCACCTTCACGGCTTCCCCCCTACCGGCCCTCGAACCTCGGACGGCGCTTCTCTAGGAACGCCCGCATGCCCTCCTCCTGATCGAGCGAGACGAAGAGGTCCCGGAACACCCCACGCTCAAGCTCGAGCCCCCGTTCCTGATCCGTCTGCGCCGCCGCGTTCACCGCCATCTTCGCCGCTCGCAAGGCGAGAGACGGACCCTCCGCGTAGCGGGCGGCCTCCTCCAGCGCCGCCGGGTAGACCTCGTCGGGCGCGAACACCCGATCCACCAGCCCGATGGCCAGCGCCTCGTCCGCGGACACGCGGCGTCCCGTGTAGATCATCTCTCGGGCCCTGGCCAGCCCGATCAGCCGAGGCAGCCGCTGCGTGCCGCCGGCGCCCGGGATGATCCCCAGCGCGATCTCGGTCTGGCCGAACTGGGCGTCCTCGGCCGCGAACCGGAAGTCCGCCGCCAAAGCCACCTCGCAGCCACCCCCCAGCGCGTACCCGTTCACGGCCGCGATCACCACCTTCGGGATCGCCTCCATGTGCCGGAGCGCCCCCTCCAGGGCACCCACGACCGGGTCCACCTCCCGGGGCCCGAACCCGACCATCTCCGTGATGTCCGCCCCTCCCGAGAACCGCCGCTGCCCTCCCCAGACCACCACCGCGCGGATCGCGTCGTCCCCCGCCACCTCCCGGGACGAATCCCACAGCTCCCGCGACATCCGCTCGTTCAACACGTTCGCCGGCGGCCGGTCGAGGCGGATCGTGGCCACGGCGCCGTCGGCCTCGATGCGCACGAACTCACCCATCTCCTCCGCCCCCGATCCATCGGTTCGCCGCCCATCCTTACCAGACCGGGACCCCGCTGCGGCAGGGAGCACGGCCCCGGGGGCGCCTCTGTCCACCGAGGCCGGCCTGCCCGACCCCGCACGGCAGACTACGCTTCCCCGGACATGGAGCCGACCGCCCGGGAAGCGCAACGGATCGAGCGGGTCCTGAAGAAGCTCCGGGCCAGGCCGGTCGGATTCGGACCCGTCACCACGGGCAGCCACACTCCCGCCAGGCGCTGGGTGGTGACGCTGGACGACGGCCGACGGGCGTTCGTGAAGATGGCCACGGATGAGCTCACCGCGAGCTGGCTGCGGGACGAGCACCTGCTCTACTCGTTGCTGAAGGGGGCGCGATTCATGCCCGAGTACCTGGGCTGGTATGACGACCAGGAACGGCCGGTCCTGGCCATCGAGGACCTGACCGCCGCCGCATGGCCACCACCGTGGACGACCGAGCGGGTGGAGGCCGTTCTGGCCTGCCTGGCGGAGGTCACGGCCACCCCGCCTCCCGAGGGGCCTGCCCCGGGGCCGCGGACGACATCTGGGGATTCGCGACGGCTGGCGCGAGATCGAGGCAGAGCCCGAGCCGTTCCTCGCGCTGGGTCTGTGCTCGCCCTCGTGGCTCCGGCTGGCCCTCCCCGATCTGAGCTCCGCCGCGGGATCGGCGCCGCTCGGCGGCGAGGCCCTCCTGCACTTCGACGTTCGCGGGGACAACCTGTGCTTCCGGGACGGTCGAGCCCTCCTGGTGGACTGGAACTGGGCGTGCGTGGGCAACCCGATGGTGGACGTCGCGTTCTGGCTCCCCAGCCTGCGCGCGGAGGGCGGACCCCGTCCCGAGGACGTGCCTGCGAGCGGGGCCGCCGAACTGGCGGCCGCGTGCGCCGGCTTCTTCCGCGCCCACGCGGCGCGTCCCCCCATCCCCACGGCGCCCCACGTCCGTCCTCTCCAGCTCAGACACGCCCGCACGGCCCTGCCGTGGGCGGCCCGGGCGCTGGGGTTACCCTCGCCCGCTTGAACGAGGATTTGCATCTGCAAGGTCTTGCTATTATGGCTGGGTGAGCCAGAGGTCAGCCGACGTGGTAGCGATCCTCAAAGACCACGGGCTGCGCATGACGCCGCAGCGGCGGGCCATCGTGGCGGCGGTCATGCGGACCACCGGCCACATCTCCCCCAGCACCCTGGCCAGGAGGGTCCAGGCGGACATGCCCGGCGTGAACGCCTCGACGATCTATCGCACCCTGGCGCTCCTGGAGGAGGTAGGGGTGCTGGCCCACGCTCACCTGGAGGGTGGGGCCGAGTACCACCGCGCGGAGCAACCCCCCCATGCGCATCTGGCCTGCTCGCGCTGCGGTGCCGAGATCGAGCTGTCGCTGGACGCCACCCGGGAGCTCGAGCGCCTGATCGTGGAGCGGCACGACTTCGCGCCCGACCTCACCCACTTCGCGATCTCGGGTCTGTGCCGCGACTGCCGCTCACGCGGCTGAGGCGAACGAGACCCTCCCCCTCGGTCTAGCCCTTCGGAGCCGCTCCGGTCTCGGATCCGCCGGAGCCCTCGTGGTGCCGGTAGTCGTGCTGATGCAGGTGGATGTCGAGCCCGTGCGCGTGGCTGTGCTCGTGGACCAGGTTCACCCGAAGGAGCAGCTCATGATCGGCGAGCACCCGACCGGGCGCCCCCTCCCCCACCAGTCGGTGGTCCTCAGAGAACACCAGGCATCGATCGGCCATGATGTCGAGCACGTCCAGGTCGTGGGTGGCCAGCACGATCGTCTTGCCGGCCCGGTTCAGCTCCACGATCAGCTCCAGGAGCCACTGCTGGGTCCGCGGGTCCAGCGCCGCGGTGGGCTCGTCGAACAGCAGCACCTCGGGGTTCATCACCAGCACCGAGGCGATCGCGACCCGCTTCTTCTCCCCTCCCGAGAGCTGGAAGGGCGCCCGATCGGCCAGCCCCTGGATCCCCAGCATCTCCATCACGTCGGCGATGCGGCGCTCCACGCGCTTGGGAGCCATCCCCATCTGCAGCGGTCCGAAGGCGATCTCCTCCCGGACCGTGGGCGAGAAGACCTGGGCGTCCGAGTTCTGGAAGATGAACCCCACCCGGGATCGGAACCCCATGGAGAACTGCTCGTCCTCCAGGTTGTCCTCGGTCACGAGCTGCCCGAAGGCCTCGTACGTGCCGGAGTCGGGGAACAGCAGACCGTCCAGGATCTTCAGCAACGTGGACTTGCCCGAGCCGTTGGCCCCGAGCAGCGCCACCTTCTCCCCCCGACGGATGGAGAGCGAGACGCCCTCCAGCGCCGGGAAGCGCTCCAGGTACGCGAACCGGAGATCGCGGCAGACCATCAGCTGCTCGCCCTTCGGGGCATCGAGCCGGTCCCGGGTCTGCGCGCGGACCTCAGCGTCCAACGAGGCGGTCACCCCCCACCAGCAGCACCGCCAGCATCAGCGAGATCAGGGCCACGGCCAGGTCCACGGCCCGCACCCTGAACCCCTCGAGGGTCTTGGCGTCTCCCTGGTACCCGCGCGAGAGCATCGCCATGTGTACCTCCTCGGAGAGGGCGTGCGCCTTCCCGAACAGCGCCCCCGCCGTCGCCGCGACGAAACGCTGACCCTCCTTGGCGTTCTCCCCCTTCCCCACCGAGCGCGCCTTGCGGGCCGTGTACATGTCGGTCACCGAGTTCAGCAGGAGGAACACGTACCGGTAGGCCATGCCGATGATCAGGATGAAGATCCGCGGCACGAACAGGGCGCGCAGCCCGGCCAGCAGCTTCACCCAGGGTGTGGTCAGCGTCAGCAGGACAACCAGCGAGACGGAGGTCGCGACCCGCATGACGATCAGGCCGGCCGATCCGAGCCCCTGTGCCGTGATCCCGACCTGATGGCCGCTCCAGTGCCACAGGGGCAGGACGATCGTCCCCGGCGTGATGAAGCTGAAGGTGGCCGGTAGCACCACGATCCCCGTGAAGATCGGGATGAACAGCCACACCCGCTTGACGAAGAACCCGACCGGCAGGGCGGAGACGGCCGCCAGCACCAGCGTGATGCCGTACATCACCAGCAGGGCGGGGATGTGGTGGACCAGGGCCGCCGCCAGGAGCAGCAGGACGGTGGCCGCGATCTTGATCCGGGCATCGACCCGCTGGAGCAACCCATGCCGGCGGGCGATGTCGTCCCCGAACATGGCCTGGCGCATGATGTTCGAGGCTCCGTTCAGGGTCTTCTCGACGAAGCTGCCCTTCGTGCGGCGGCCGATGCAGCCGCAGGGACACAGCCCGACCTCGGCCTGCACCAACCATCGTGGGGCCGCGACGCCCCGGTCACCATCCTCGACCACGGATGTCACGCCGCGGCCTCTTCCACGTCCCGGGTCGGGCGCTCGGGTCCTCCGCCGCGACGGCGACGCAGCAGCCGCCACACCACCACGAAACCGAGCATCACGGTTCCGATCACGAGGATACCGAGCACGGCCGACAAGATGTACGCGAGCGCCGCGTGGTTCCCGCTCTCGAACCCGTATCCCCCGAGCAGGGTATGGCTCCAGAAGCTCGAGAAGCGCTCCAGCCCGGCGGGCACCGCACGCAGGTTGTACCGCCCCAGGTCGAGGTTGGCCGGGGCAGCCTCGCCGAAGGCACCGCCCGGCGCCAGCAGGCCGAGCGGCGTGAGCACGATCATCACCCCCATGCCCACCAGCACCCATCGCCACCCGAGCCTCTTCCGGCGCTCGAGCTCCTCGTCGGTCACCGGGACCTTGGGGTGGTTCAGCCGCAGGACCGGCACGTTGGCCCGCTGCAGGTAGCCGATGACCCCGGCCGCCACCACGAACTCGGCGATGCCGGCCACCGTGAGGTGCGCCAGCATCATGGCAGGGATGGTCTGGGCCAGATGGAAGGGCGCGTACAGGGGCGTGCCGTTCGCGGTGTGGAACAGCGTGGGCTGGAGGCCGAACTCGACCGCCGCGGCCAGGGCGGCCACGTTGATCCCCGCATACCCACCGACCCCCGCAGCCAGGGCCCGTTTGGGAGAGGTCAGCGACAGGTGCCGGCTGAGCAGCCGGTACACGGCGTAGCCCGCGAACGGCATCAGCACGGCCATGTTGAAGGCGTTGGCCCCGAACGCCAGCACGCCGCCGTCGCCGAAGAACAGCGCCTGGATCGCCAGCGCGATGCTGACGGCGATCACCGCCGCCCAGGGGCCGAGGACGACGGCGATCATCACGGCCCCCACCGCGTGGGCGGTGGTGCCGTCTGGGACCGGGATGTTGAACATCATCACCAGGAAGCTGAACGCGGCCCCGATGGCCACCAGGGGCACGTAGCGGCTCTTCACCACCTTCCGCACGCGGCGCGCGGCCTGGTACCAGAACGGCACGGTGGCGGCGCCCAGCGTGGCGCAGGTCGCCGGGCTGAGGTAGCCGTCCGGGATGTGCACCGTTCCTCCTCCGATCGCCGACCGATCCGCATGGAAATGCAACTGCAATACAACGCAGCTACTACCATGCACGGTACCGAGGGTGGTGCGCTCCGTCAAGGCTGCCGGGGCCTCAGAACCTCGGCGTCTCGAGGTGCTCGCCGAAGACGTCGCGAAGGGCGGCGACGATCTCGCCCTCCGTGCACATCGCTCGGGCGCAGTCCACCAGCAGGGGCATGAGGTTCCGCTCGGTTCCGGCGGCCTCCCGCAGGCGGGCCAGGCTCGCCTCGGCGGGCTGGCTGCGCCGGGACGCCCGAACCTCCCGGAGCCGATCCACCTGCCGTTGCTCCATGTCGGGCTGGATCACCAGGGTGGGGATGGGCGTCTCGGAGGGCTCTACGAAGTCCGTGACGCCCACCTTGACCAGGCGTCCCTTCTCGTAGCGCTCCTGCTCCCGCCAGGCGGATTCGGCGATCTCCTGCTGGAAGTAGCCACTCTCGATCCCGGCCAGGACCCCCTCCAGCATCCCGCCCGAGCCCATCCGCTCGATCCGGGCGAACTCCTCTTCCGCCAGCTCCTCCATCCGGCCGGTGAGCGACTCGACGAAGTAGGAGCCACCGAGCGGATCGATCACCCGCGGGACACCCGTCTCGTGGGCGATGATCTGCTGGGTGCGCAGGGCGAGCTTGGCCGCATCCTCGGTGGGCAGGGCCAGCACCTCGTCCAGGGCGTTGGTGTGGAGCGACTGGGTGCCTCCCAGCACGGCGGCCAGGGCCTCGATCGCGGTGCGCACCACGTTGTTCATGGGCTGCTGGGCCGTGAGCGAGACCCCCGCGGTCTGGGTGTGGAACCGTAGGCGGAGCGACGCATCGTCCCTGGCCCCGTAGCGCCCCTGCAGCCAGCGGGCCCAGATCCGCCGGGCGGCCCGGTACTTCGCGATCTCCTCGAAGAAATCGATGTGCGCGTTGAAGAAGAACGACAGCCCCGGGGCGAAACGGTCGACCTCCAGGCCGCGCTGCCGGCCGAGCTCCACGTAGGCGAAGCCGTCCGCCAGCGTGTACGCGAGCTCCTGCCACGCGTTCGCGCCGGCCTCGCGGATGTGGTAGCCGGACACGCTGATGGGATGGAACTTCGGCACCTGGTCGGCGCAGAACTCCATCAGGTCCCCGATCAGGCGCAGGTGGGGGCGGGGGGGGAAGATCCATTCCTTCTGCGCGATGTACTCCTTGAGGATGTCCGTCTGCAGCGTCCCGTACAACGCCGACCAAGGGACGCCCTGGCGCTCCGCCGTGGCCAGGAAGAACGCGAACAGGATCACCGCCGGCCCGCTGATCGTCATCGACGTGGTGATGTCACCGAGCGGGATGCCCGCGAACAGGGTCTCGAAGTCCGCCAGGGAGTCGGTGGCCACCCCGCACCGGCCGACCTCGCCCTCGCTCCGGGGATCGTCCGAGTCCCGACCCATCAGGGTGGGCATGTCGAAGGCCACCGACAGGCCGGTCTGTCCCGCCTCCAGCAGGTACTTGTACCGCGCGTTCGTCTCAGCCGGCGATCCGAACCCGGCGAACTGGCGCATCGTCCACAGCCGACCCCGGTACATCGTGGGATAGACCCCCCGCGTGTAGGGGAAGCGCCCCGGATAGCCGAGGTCCCGGTCCGGGTCCAGGCCATGGACGTCGCTCGGGTCGTACAGGGGGTCGAGCGTCTCTCCCGAAAGCGTCTGGAAGTCGGCATCGCGTTCGGGCGAGGATCGGTAGTCGTCTTCCCAGCGGTCGCGTTCGGCCACGATGCCTCCAGTTCGGCTCCGGTTCCCCTACCCGCCTCCGCCGCTTGCCCGTTCCACCAGGATAGCGGCAGCCCGGTACGGATCGGTCCGACGCTCCTCGAGGTCCTCGGCGAAGCCGGGATCGGAGCCGATCAGGTCGGCGATCGACGAGCGGAGGCGCTCCGCGGCCAGGCTCTGGACCTCGCGGAGCAGTCGGGCCCGTCGCAGGGCCCCGAGCCGGTCACCGTCCTCCAGGTGGGCCCGATGCGCGGCGATCGCCTCCCACAGCTCCTCGATCCCGTCGGGGGTCACCGCCGAGGTCTGGACCACCGGTACGCTCCACGGCCGCTCCGGCCCCATCCGGATCATCTGCCGGAGGTCCCGGGCCGCCGCCTCGGCCCCCTCCCGGTCGGCCTTGTTGACCACGAAGACGTCCGCGATCTCGAGTACCCCCGCCTTGGCCACCTGGATCGCGTCCCCCCATCCGGGCGAGACCACCACGAGGGTCGTGTCGGTGGCCGCCGCGACGTCGACCTCCGCCTGGCCCACACCCACCGTCTCCACGATGACCAGCTCGGTGCCCGAGGCGTCCAGGATCCGGACGGCCTCCGGAGCGGCCAGGGCCATCCCTCCCAGATGGCCCCGGGTGGCCATGGATCGGATGAACACGCCGGGATCGGTGGCGTGCGCCTGCATCCGCAGTCGATCACCCAGCAGCGCGCCACCGGTGAATGGGGAGGTGGGATCGATGGCGAGCACCGCCACTCGGAGCCCGCGTTCTCGCCCCGCCGTGACCAGCTCCGCCGCCAGCGTGGACTTGCCCACCCCCGGCGCCCCGGTCAGGCCGAGGGTGTACGCGTGACCGGTCCGGCCGAACAGGGCGGCGGAGAGCTCCTCGAGCCCTTCGGCCCCGTCCTCCACCATGGAGATGGCTCGGGCCACCGCCCGGGGATCGCCCGCCAGAACTCCGTCTGCCAGCTCCACGAGCTCCAGCGTAGCCGCCACGGGGCGCCGGACGCGGCACCATCACACCACCGACAGCAGCCGCGAGAGCCTGCTCAGCGTGCTGGGGTGACGGACCAGCCCCTGGATGCGGATCCGGCCCCGGATCACCCGGGCCAGGACCGTCCGGCCCCCGCGGCGCAGCGGATCGGGCAGACCGAACCGCAGCGGCACGGATGCCAGGAGCAGGAGATCCTCCGCTGGCGCCCGAACGTGCACGTGGGAGCGGACGCTGGGATGGTCCCCGCTCGACACGCGGATCCGTCCGGGCTCGATCGAGAGCGTCACCGAGACCGCCGCGTCCGGCGCCGACAGATCGATCACGGCCGGGCGGAGCAGCCGCACCCGTTCCGGATGCCTCGCCAGGTTCGCCTCGATCAATCCCCCGACCATCGCGGCCAGGCCCTGGGGCTCTGGCTCCGCGTACTCCACCCTCACGGTCGCAGAAGGACCTTCGTAGCTCGCCGCGACGCGAACAGCTCGTAGCCGAGCGGCGCCTCGTCCAGCTGGAGCCGGTGGGAGACCACCGGCATCGGATCGAGGTCCCCGGCCAGCACCTGGTCGCGAGCCCGATCCCAGTGCGCATGCACGGGGCAGATCCCGGCGAAGCGGACCTCCAGCGCGCGCGTCCACCACACCCCGGCCTGCATCGGCATCGTTTCGGACGTGAACATGCCCACCACGGCGATCCGCCCTCCCCGCCGGACCACGTCCAGCGCGCTGGCGAACGCCTGGGGTGTCCCCACCGCCTCGATCACGACGTCGGCGCCGCGACCACCCGTCCGTTCCGCCACCGCCGTGTGCGGGTGGTGAGCGCGGACGTCGATCGCCGTGGCACCGAAGCGCGTGGCGAGCGCCAAGCGCTCGGGCTCCAGATCGAGGGCCAGCAGCTCGGACGGACCGTGGCTCCGAGCCGCCTGCACACAGAAGTGCCCCACCGGGCCCACACCCACCACGGCCACCGCGTCCCCCGGCTCGATCCCGGCCACGGATGCTCCGTACACGCCGGTGGTGAGGACGTCCCCCAGGAACACGGCGGGCTCGTCCCCGATCCGGTCGGGCAGCGCCAGCAGGTTCACGTCGGCCGATGGCACCCGAACCAGTTCCGCCTGGGTCCCGCCGAGCTCGCCGCCGAACAGGCCACCCCCGAGCATCCGCCACTCGTCGCACAGCTGGGTCTGGCCCCTCCGACAGAACCAGCAGTCTCCGCAGGCGATGTGGAAGGCCACGGCCACGCGATCGCCGGGACGGAAACGCTCCACGGCGCTCCCCACCGACTGGACCACGCCCATGGCCTCGTGCCCCATCACGTCGCCGGGGTCCAGCGGTGCCTTCCCATGCAGGAAATGCAGGTCCGAGGCGCAGATCGCGCTGACCCCGACCCGCACCACGGCATCTCGGGAGTCCTCGACCTCCGGCTCGGGCACCTCCTCCACGGTCACCCGGCCGATCCCGCGGTAGACGACGGCCCTCACCGGCGGCCCTCGGTCATCCGGCGCTCACGCCGTCTGGGGAGGACGCTCGTCGAGGAACTCGGTGGGCACGCTCATGGTGAGGTGGACGAGCTCGTTCGCGGCGCGAACGTACCTGATGATGGTGGGCAGGTCTCCCTGGAGCTTGAGCTTGCCCTGCATCATCCCCTTGACCGGGTCCAGATCGCCGGCCAAGACCTCCTTCCACCGGCTGTACGGGGCTCGGATCACGTAGGGCGCCCGCTCACCCTCCTCGGGTGTCACGATCCGCCCGGCTCGACAGGTGCCGTGCCATAGGTCGAGCCATCCCCAGATGTCCTGAGGGACGTTCCGATCGGGCTCGGCCTCGAAGACGAAGGCGATGTCCCCTTCCCAGTCCGATGCGGACTCCCGGTAGTCGGAGGATCCATTGATCCTGTCCACGTAGATCGCGAACCAGGCGTCGCTCGGGAACATCGCCACCCCGCTCCCCCTCCCCTCGCTCCGCCCTCAGCACCTCATCGAAGGGCCAGGATCAGGACCAGGCCGATCACGTTGAAGGTGGCGTGCGCCACCATGTTCGCCCCCACGTTGCCCCGCCGATCGTAGAGCCACGCGAGCGCGATGCCCGTGAACACCATGACGGTCATCAGCAGGGCGCTGTCGTACCACGTGGAGGGGATGTAATGGATCAGCCCGAACGCGAGCCCCGAGCCCACGGCCCCCACGCCGAAACCGTACCGGTCGCGCAGGGAGCGGAACAGGATGCCCCGGAAGAAGAACTCCTCGTGGAACGGGGCGATGATCACGGCGTACACGATCGCCACCGCGACGCCCAGCGCCGACAGGTGGGGCGGCACCTGCTGAGGCGCCTCCGGCTGGTGCCCGGACACGGCCGAGAGCACCACCGTGACCAGGAGCCCCACGCCGAGCGTGATCACCGGGTACAGGACGATGCCGAACCCCACGCCCGACCGCACCTCGGGCCATAGGCGACGGGGGAACCCGATCGCCTGTCGCCACTCCCGATGGAAGCGGGAG
>DASQQQ010000059.1:0-2436 GCA_035643355.1 Actinomycetota bacterium
CGCGTAGATCCCTCGCAGATGCCCGGGGGACGAGCCGGACGAGAAGGCGTCCTCCAACTCGGCGAGCGCCGGCGGCCGATCCAGAGCGACCGTGGCGACGGTGCGCCAGAACGCCTCCGGCTCCATCGAACGATGCTGCCACACCGACCCATCGATGTCCGGAGGTTCCCGCGCACGGACGGTTTCCTTCGAGCGGCCGAAGGGTACCCGCGTCTTGGGATGGACATGAAGCAGCAGCGAGGGGCGCCGCGGTCGATGCCGATGCAGCACGGGCGGCAGCCGATGACCGCCGAGCACCGCCGGGAGATGGTTCGCGGCTACCACGTCCGCACGTTGTGGATCCCCCTGATGCTCCTGGTGGTTGGAGTCTGGCTGGCCACGGCGCCGTTCACGTTCGGGTACCTCGGGTCTGGGTCGGCCGGGCCCCGCGTGGCCGAGGTCACGCGGCTGCGCGGGTTGGCCAACGTCGGGACCAGGGGCCTGTGGATGGCGACGAACGACCTGGTCGCCGGACTGCTGCTGATCTCGTTCGCGTTGCTCTCGCTGCGGCCGGGCGCCATCTGGCCACGATGGGCGGCGGCGGGCGTCGGGGCGTGGCTGGTGTTCGCCCCGCTGTTCCTGTGGGCGCCGACTTCCGCCGCCTTCCTGAACGACACCCTGGTGGGGATCCTGGTCGTCGCCCTGACGATCCTGATCCCGATGATGCCCGGCATGATGCTGATCATGCAGCCCGGGCCCGAGGTGCCCCCGGGATGGTCGTACAACCCGTCGGCGTGGCTGCAACGGGCGCCGCTGATCGCCCTGTCGTGGACGAGCTTCTTCTTCGCCCGGTACCTCGCCGCCTATCAGCTCGGCTACCTCGATGCCGCCGTGGACCCGTTCTTCGGTGATGGCACGATGTGGGTCCTCGATTCGAGCGTCTCGCTCGCCTTCCCGATCTCGGACGCCGGGCTGGGGGCGGCGGCGATCACGATCGAAGCCTTGATGGGCTACATGGGCGGCACGTCGCGCTGGCGGACCATGCCCTGGATGGTGACGTTCTTCGGGATCCTGGTGATCCCGCTCGGCGTCGCGCACGTGGTCCTGGTGATCCTCCAGCCGGTGGTGGTCGGGAGCTGGTGCACGTTCTGCCTGGCAGCGGCGATCCCGATGCTGATCATGATCCCGCTCGCGCTGGACGAGGTGGTCGCCATGGTGCAGTTCATCCGGGAGCGACTGCGGCGGGGCGACGCGTTCTGGAGCGTGTTCTTCAAGGGCGGGACGCTCGACGCGGACGGCGGCGACGAGCGGACCCCTGGGTACCCCGGTTCGCCCGGCCGGCTCGCGGCGGCCGCTGCGTGGGGCGTCACCGTGCCCTGGACGTTGGCGGTCGGGGCGCTCGCCGGCGTGTGGCTGATGATCTCGCCCGACGTGCTCGGGGCCACCGGATCGGTGGCGGACGCGAACCGCATCGTCGGTGCGACGGCGGTCGTGGTTGCGGTGGTGGCCACGGCCGAGCTCGCCCGGGGCCTCCGGTTCCTCAACGTGGTGGTCGGGGCGGCGGCCCTCGTCGTGCCGATGCTGCTGGGCGATGCGCCGGCGGGCCTGTGGTGGACGAACGTCGGGGTGGCCGCCGTGCTCGTCGCCTCGACCCTCCCCCGCGGCGCCATCCGGCAGTCCTACGGCTCCGCGGATCGCTTCGTCCGCTGACGGTGCTCCGCGGCGTATGACCGGCACGGGCACCACCGGCCCTTGACGATCAGCTGGTGCCCGGGGTGGGGCGCCAACAGAATCCACACGTCTCGGCGGCGGCCTTGAGCTGCTGGTTCGTGTCCCGTGGACCAAATCCCGCCCTCAACGTCGCGAGCCCCAGGGAACCCGGCCGCCGGGAAACCTGAGCCCAAAGGGCGAGGCGAGGACCCGGACAGACCCGATGGCGGGCAGCAGGCGGGCTGGAGGCCCTTCGGTCAGGTGGCCCGGATGGTGACCCACACCGCTCCGGCACCCACCGCGACGCCGTCGGGAATAAACCCGACCTCGACTCTCCCCACCACCCTCGCCCCGCTGGGATCGATATGGGCGACGGTCCCGTCGAGACCGTTGGCCACCCACACCCCCTCGGTCCCGGCGGCGATCCCCGTGGGACCGTTCCCGACGTGCTCGATGGTGACACCCTCCCCGGTCTCCGGGTCGATCCTGGTCACGGAGTCGTTACTGGGGACCGTGGCCCACACGAACCCCGCACCGAAGGCCACCCGATCCGGCTGGCCACCCAGCACCGGTGTTCCTCTGCCCACGACCTCGTTCTTCGAGGGATCGATCCGCAGGATCCTCGCACCGAGCTTGTCGGCGACCCACACGGATCCCCCGCCGACGGCGATGCCGGCGGGCGCCGCGCCGCCGGGAAGCTCGATGGCCAGCTGGGAGAGCGTTGAGGGGCCGATGCGGATGACCGTT
>DASQQQ010000060.1:0-6317 GCA_035643355.1 Actinomycetota bacterium
GTTGTGCTTGGCATCGCGTGAGCCCACGCAGTGGATGATCCCGACGACCTTCGGCTTCGAGCCGTTGCGGAGGACGATCTCGCCACCGGTGGGTCCGGCGGCGTTCAGCAGGCGCTCGAGCTCCAGGCTCGTGTAGACGTCGGGGTACAAGCCGTAGCCGTACTCGGGCATCCTGCCCGCATCGAACGTCTTGTAGCCGGTCGCGAGGATGATCGCTCCGACCTTGACCTCGTCGAAGGTTTCCGTCTGCTCGAAGTCGAACGCGTCGCGCTCACAGGCCTCGATGCACGTCTGCGGGCACTTGCCGGTCTTGAACCAGATGCACGTGTCGGGATCCACGACGACCACCGGCGGGGTGGCCTGCGGGAACGGGATGTAGATCGGCTTACGCTTGGACAGCCCCTCGTTCCACTCGTCCTCGAACTTGCCCTGCTTGTGGATGCACTTCTCGATGCACTCCAGGCATCCCGTGCACAGGTCCTCCACCACGTAGCGAGGGCGGTGGCGGACCCGCACGGTGAAATCGCCGCTGAACCCCTCGACCGCGACCACGTCCGAGTACGTCCACAGCGTGATGTTGGGGTGCGCTCGGACGGCGGACATCTTCGGCGTGAGGATGCAGGCGGCACAGTCGAGGGTAGGGAACGTCTTGTCGAACTTGGCCATGTGGCCGCCGATCGTCGTCTCGCGCTCGACCAGGTACACGTGCTTGCCGGCGTCCGCGAGGGTCAACGCGGCGTGGATCCCGGCGATCCCACCGCCCACGATCATCACGTCGGGGCGGACCTCTGCCTTGCGGGGCTCGAGGTACTCGTGAAGGGCGACCCGGCGGACGGCCCCCGCCACCAGCGCCTTGGCCTTCTCGGTCGCGTCGTCGCCGTCGGCCGTCACCCAGGAAACGTGCTCCCGGATGCTCGCCATCTGGAAGTAGAAGGGGCTCTGCCCGCCCCGGGCGGTGGCGCCCCGGAACGTGGCCTCGTGCATCAGCGGCGAGCAGGATGCCACCACCACTCGGTTCACCAGGCCGTCGCGCAGGTCTTGCTCGATCAGCTCCTGGCCGGGATCGGAGCACATGAACTTGTAGTCCCTGGCCACCACCACGCCGGGCAGGGTGGAGGCGAACTCCACCACGGCGGAGACGTCGACCTTGCCGGCGATGTTCAGACCGCAGTGGCAGACGTACACGCCGATCTTGACGCTCCCGTTGGATGAGGGCAGGGCGTCGATCCGACCATCAGGCCCGAGCATCGGCGCCTCCTTCCTCTCCCGCCCCGGCGCCAACCGCCGCGGGCTGGCGTCGCCCGCGGGGCGCCGGCGGGGACGCCGCCGGCTCGGGGAGCCGCCAGCGCAGGAGCCGGCGGACCCCGAGACGCTTCTCGTCGATGCCCAGGGCGATCCCCAGCAGCTGGGTGATGAAGACGACCGGCATGTCGAGGGGATGATCGAACCGCTTGGCCATCCGCCCCTGGAACCCCTCCAGGTTGAACTGGCAGAGAGGGCAGATGGTGGCGATCACGTCCGCGCCGCGCTTGCCCGCCTCGCGAAGCAGGGCATAGGACAGCTGCATCGTGGCTTCCGGCATCGCGCCGATCACGGGGCCACCGCAGTAACAGGAGCCGCCGCAGCATCGAGCCTTGAGCGGCCACTCGATCGGCTCGGCCCCGATGGCTTCGACCAGCCGGTCCATCGATGTTGGGTCCCGGGGGTCGTCGAACGTGGCGAAGGGGCGCACCAGCTGGCAGCCGTAGTACGAGGCGACCTTGACGCCGGTGAGCGGCCGGACCACCGCCTGACGGATGCGGTCCACCCCGATCTCGTTCAGCAGGATGTCCACGGGATGGCGCGTCCGGGCCCGACCCTCGTACCGGAGCCCGATCGCCCCCAGCGCCCCGCCCAGCCGCTCGGCCCTCTCGCCGGGGGTGACCATGGCCTCCTCTGCTTTGATCAGCGCCCGGTAGCAGCCGGTGCACGACGCGACCAGATCCACGGGTTCCGAACCCGGCGCTCGGCGCTCGGCGATGGCCAGGTTCCTGGCGGCCAGCGCGAACGCCTGATCCTGATCCACCGAGGGCCAGGCCGTGGCCCCGCAGCAGTTCCAGTCCTCGAGCTCCTCCAGCTCGGCGTCCAGGTGGGTGAAGACCGCGTACAGCGACTCGGTGAAGGCTCGACCCACACCCTCCGCGGAGCACCCCGGGTAGTAGGTGTAGCGCCTGCGGGTCATGAGGACACCGCCTCCAGGAGGGTGCGGAGCTCGCTCCGTGCTTCGATCGAGCCCCGCCTCACGCCGAGCCGTCCCTGGCGGAACAGCCGCCCCGCGATCAAGGTGTTCTTCACCAGCAGGGCCGGATTGGTGCGCAGGTACAGCTTCATCGAGATCCAGGACTCCGTGCTGCGCCCGCGGTCCTGGATCATGTCGACGAACTCCCTCGTCATCACGGGGGTGGTGAACCGCCGGGGGTAGGTCTTCTCCCGGAGCGAGATCCGCCGCAGCGCGTGCATGATCTCGGTGATGGGGATCCGCTTGGGGCACTCGACGGTGCAGGCGTAGCACGACGCGCACACCCACGGCGTCATGCTGTGCAGGACGTCGTCCCGGGCCCCCGCCCTCGTCATCGCGATCAGTCGCCGAGGCGTCAGATCCATGTACGCGCTGAGCGGGCAGGCGGAGCTGCACGTCCCGCACTGGATGCACTGGTGCAGCCGGTCACCGTCGAGGACCTCAGCGGCGATCTCGGCCGCGAACCCCGGCTCCAGCTGCGCCTCGAACTTCGACTGATCCTTGACCGGTCGCCACCGCTTCCGTGAACCCCTCCCCTTGCGTCGCGTTCCGTTCGTCTGCATGGCCCTCCCTTCGGGAGGATCGTCCGATCTCACTCCCAGGGTGCCGCTGGGCCAGCGTGGCGACACGAGCGGTTGGTCCCACGTCGGAAGGGCCTCTCCGCCCTGCGGATGGGACCGATCCCGAGGATGTAGCCCGGGATCGCTGCACCGCAAGACTCTCCGGGGCGCCGCTCAGGGACGCGACTGACCTCGGGTCAGCCGGCGTGTCTCCTCGACGATCCGGTCGACGAGCTCCGGTAGTGCCCCGGCCACGCGGGCCGAGGGGCCATGACCCATCGTCACGTCACCCGCCTCCACCCCCAGGAAGATCACCTGGGGCCGTTGACCGAGGGCCACGGCCAGCCCCACCGCCTCCCCCACTCCCAGCCCATGGGACGACAGCGAGGACCGGAGATCGGTCGGCAGGCCCGCCGGGCCGGCCTCGGCCCGAACGATCGTCCCCGGCTCGCGGAGGCCGCTCGGCTCGCGGACCGCATCGACCACCACCACCCCCTCGACGTCCTCGAGCAGATGTACGAGGTCGATCGTCGAGGCTTCCACGACCTCGACGTCCCGGAGCGACCCGAGGCGCGCCCGCGCGCCCCGCACGGCGAGCAACCCGACGGCGTCGTCGCCCGCGTCCGGGTTGCCGCAACCGATCACACGGATCCGGCGTGGATCGCTCAGCTCCGCTCGATCTCCAGGCGCAGGAAGTGGGTCGCGCACGAGATGCACGGATCGTAGTTGCGGACCACCATCTCGGCGAGGCGCGTGAGCTCCTCGTCGGGACGGTCCAGCACCCCGGGGAGGAACCCGCGCAGGTCCTGCTCCATGTGCCGCAGGTTCTGCGAGGTGGGCGGCACGATCTTCGCCGCGGCGACCCGGCCGTCCTCGGTCACGTCGTAGCGGTGGTAGAGGAACCCCCGTGGGGCCTCGGTGACCCAGGTCGCCCGGCCGGCGCGGGGCCGGACCTCGGCCATCGGCGGTTCGGGCGGCTGGTAGTCGCGGATCAGCCGGAGGGCCTCCTCGAAGGCCAACGCCACCTCCACGACCCTCGCCCCCATCGAGGAGAAGGGGTCGAACTCGGGCACCTGCAGCCCGAGCCGCTGCATGCACGCACGCGCCACCGGCGTCAGGCGCTCGTGGTTTAGGTTCAGCCGCGCCAGCGGCCCCACGAAGTAGGGCATGCCCGTGTCCACCATCACCGAGTGCAGCGCGTTCGAGTGCTCGACGTGCACCTCCCTCGATACCTCTTCGAACGAGGCGGCGTCGAAGGTCCGCCCGGTGGTGGAGGCAAGGTCGCCCAGGTTCATCGGGTACTCGGTCGGATGCACCATGGACACGAGCTCGGTCACCCGCGGGAGCTCGGGACGAGGGAGCTCGGCCACCACGTCGGAGACGCCCGGCATCTCCGCCACCGCGTCCTCGAGCCGCGGTAGGAACGCCTCCAGGTCCCGCCGGCGCGGGGCCCTGGAGAAGCCCCCCACGTGTGGGGAGACCGGGTGGATCTCGCGACCGCCGATCGCGGCCATCAGATCGTTGCCGATCCGCTTCAATCGAAGGGCGGCCTTCACCACGTCCGGGTAGACCTTCGCCATCTCGATCGCGCTGTCGAAGCCCATGAAGTCGGGCGCGGCCAGCATGAAGATGTGGAGCACGTGGCTCTCGATCCACTCGGCGCAGTACAGGAGCCGGCGCAGCTCCTCCGTGCCGGGGGGCACCCGGACCTCGAACAGCCGCTCCAGCCCGTGGACCGCGCTCATCTGGTACGCGACCGGGCAGATCCCGCAGATCCGGGCCGTGATGTCGGGGACCTCGGAATAGTGACGGCCCTGCAGGAAGGCCTCGAAGAAGCGCGGGGGCTCGTAGATCTCAAGCCGCAGATCGGTGATCCGGCCGTCGTCCACCTTCACGTGGAGCGCGCCCTCACCCTCCACCCGGGCGATCACCGGCACCTCCACCGAGCGCCGGGTCATGGGTGCACCTCCTCCTTCGGGCCGGCCGGGCCGGCTCCCGCGGGGTGGAGCGAGCGGCCATGCTCGACCTTCCGGGCGGCCTCCCGGAAGACGGGCGCCCAGCCGGTGATGAATCGGAACCGATCGGCCACCCGGTCGGGCCGGTCGCCCAGCTCCAGGAAGCGCCTGGCCAGCGCGGCATCGTTGCCCGGCTGCGACGGCCCGAAGCATCCGTAGCAGCCTCGGCCGAACCCGGGGCAGAGGGCGCCGCAGCCCGTGCGGGTGACCGGACCGAGGCAGGGCTCGCCCTTGGCCACCACCACGCAGACGTAGCCCCGCCGCTTGCACTCGGCGCACACCGGCGCCGTGGAGACCCGAGGCATCGCCCCGGCCAGCAGCGAGCCCAGCGCGCCTAGGAGCTGGCCGCGGTCGATGGGGCATCCGGTGAGCTCGAGGTCCACCGGCACGTGGTCCGAGATGGGCGTGGAGGTCTCCAGCGAGTCGATGTACTCGGGCGTGGGGTACACGGTCCGGACGAACCCACCCAGGTCCCTGGTGTTGCGCAGGGCCTGCACGCCACCCGAGGTCGCGCAGGCTCCGATCGCGATCAGGACCCCCGTGTCCGCTCGGATCCGGCGGATCTGCTCGATCTGCTCCGGGGTGGAGATCGACCCCTCCACGAGCGTCACGTCGTAGGGGCCGTGCTCCAAGTGCGACGAGGCCTCCGCGAAGTTCACGATGTCGATGGCGCCGGCGATCTCCAGGAGCGCCTCTTCGGCGTCCAGCAGCTGCAGCTGGCATCCGTCGCAGGAGGCCATCTTGAACACGGCGATGCGGGGCTTGCCGTTCGCGCTCACAGGTCGTGCACCTCCATGAGGTCGGCTACCTCGTCGTATCGGAACACCGGGCCATCGGTGCACGTGAAATAAGGACCCATCTGGCAATGGCCGCAGAGCTTGATGCCGCACTGCATGTTCCGCTCCATCGACACGTACAGCTGCTCCGGGCGCAGCCCGAGCTGGAGCAGACCCCTGCCGGCGAAGCGCATCATGATCTCCGGACCGCAGACGAAGGCCGTCGTCCTGGCCGGCTCGATCTGAGCCTTGGGGAACAGCGTGGTCACGACGCCCACGTCGTACAGCCACCCGTCGGCCGGCTCGTCGATCGCCAGGTGCATCTCGACCTGCAGGCGCTCCATCTGACCCATCCACCGGTCGAGCTCCTCCCGGTAGGGGAACAGGCTGGGGTGGCGGGCACCCATCAACAGGATCAGCCGCCGGTAGCGATCCCGGTGGCGCATCGCGAACTCGATCGCCGGACGGACGGGGCAGATGCCCACTCCCCCGCCGACCACCACCACGTCGCCGCCCTCGGCCTCCTCGAGCGGCCAGGGCCGCCCGTACGGCCCGCGGATCCCGATCTCGTCCCCGGGCGCCAGGTCCTTGAACGCGTTCGTCACCCGGCCCACGAACCGGATCGTGTGGCCCAGGTGCTCGGGGTGGCCGGGATCCGAGGAGATGGAGATCGGGACCTCGCCGATCC
>DASQQQ010000061.1:0-2493 GCA_035643355.1 Actinomycetota bacterium
ACCGGCAGGGCGTGGGGGGGCAGAGGCACCGGCGCGCCGGGAGCGATGCCCAGCCGTTGGATCGCGTAGCGGGCGACCTGCTGGAAGAGAGGGGCGGCGGCGATGCCTCCGTAGACGGTCGCCGGGCGATCGATCATCGCCGCGATCACCACCCGAGGATCGGAGGCGGGCAGGAAGCCGATGAAGGAAGCGATCGATCGGTTCGTGTAGTAGCCACCCGCCGGATCGGGGATCCGAGCCGTTCCGGTCTTGCCGGCCACTTGGTACCCGGGGATCTGCGCGGCGGTGCCCGTTCCGGCATCCACCGTGTAGGCGAGCATCTGGGTCACGGTCCGAGCGGTGGCGGGCGAGATCACCCGCCGGGTGGCCGAGGGGCGTGCCGGGCGGAACGACCCGCTGGGACCGACCCAGCCGCGCACCAGGCGAGGCCGGACCCACTCACCTCCGTTGGCCACGGTCGCGTAGACGGCCGCCATCTGCAGCGGCGTGACCGCGATGCCCTGCCCGTACGCCATGGTGGCCAAGCTGGTGTCGGTCCATTCCCACAGCGGCAGCACCGTCCCCGAGGCCTCCCCGGGGAAGCCCACCTCGGTCGCTTTCCCCAGGCCGAACCTGCCGATGTAGGCGTCCAGGCGTCGCTCCCCCAACCGGCGGGCCACCTCCACGGCACCGATGTTGCTCGATTCGGCCACGATGTCGCCGAGCGTCATGTGCTCCACGGGATGCTGATGCGAGTCGTGGATCGTGAAGTCCCCCACCTTCATGGTCCACGGGACGCGAAGACGCTGATCCAGCCCCACCGCGTGCTCCTGCACGGCCGCCGAGGCCGTGATCACCTTGTTCACGGAACCGGGCTCGTACGAGTCCGTGATCGCCCGGGCCCGCCAGGCGGCCTCGCGAGACGCCGTGGGGTCGTTCGGATCGAACCAGGGGTACGTGGCCATCGCGTAGATCTCGCCCGTGCGCGGATCCATCACCACGACCGTCCCGCCCACGGCGAGGTTCCGATGCACCGCATCCTCGAGCGCCGCCTGCACCTGGAACTGGAAGTCCCGATCGATCGTGAGGACAAGATCCGAGCCGGGCACGGGCGGTCGCTCCACGTCCACCCCTCCGACGATCGGCTGGCCGTTCGGATCGATCTCCTGCGTCCGTTCTCCCGGGGTCCCGGCCAGCTCCTTCTGATACTCCAGCTCCATGCCGGCGATGCCGGTGCCGTCCACGTTCACGAACCCCAGTACCTGGGAGGCCAGCGACCCCGCCGGGTACGACCGCTTGGTCGAGGGCAGGAACCCCAGTCCGGGTAGCTGCAGCCGCTCGAGCCGCTGGGCCGTGCCCAGATCGACCTGCCTGGCCACCCATGAGAAGGTGCCCCCCGCGGATAGGCGCTGCTCGACGTCGGCGACCTTCATCCCCAGCATAGGTGCGATCCGCGCGGCCTCCCCGGCGACATCGTCCACGTAGCGCGGATCCGCGTACACGTCCCGAGCCGGCATCGAGATCGCCAGCGGCTCATCCGACCGGTCGAGGATCCGACCCCGGGTGGCGGTCAGCGTCACCGTGCGCAGCCGCTGGTCCAGGGCCTTGCTCTGGTAGGCATCCGCCTGGCTCACCTGCAGCACCGTGAGCCGGACCACGATGGCCCCGAACGCCAGGAGCATCGAACCGAGCAGCGCGACCAGCCGCTCGAGCGGGGGACGCCTCACCCCCGGCCTCCGGTGACGGCGCTCGAGGAGGGATCCCGTGCCGATGCAGGGTCCGCTTCCCCGGCCGGAGCCGCCGGGCCCGCGCTCGCAACGTGGAGGGAACGGATGTCGTCGGGGAGACGCATACCGGAGCGACGGGCCCACGCGGCGATCCGGCCGGGGGCGGACAGCGACGCGTGCCGGCGCGTGAGCTCGAGGTGCTCCTGGGTGAGCGCCTCGATCCGCTGATGGAGATCGTCCACGCGGAAGGAGCTCTGCGCGAGCAGCGCGTTGAGGGTGACCAGTCCGAGCAGGAACGGTCCCAGGACGACGGCGCACAGCACCAGGAAGCCCACGGTGCCTCGCCGCGGGCGGCTCCTGGGGCGCCGGACCGGCTCTGGCGCTCCCTCCGGCCGCGGTCGCGGTGCCGGCGGCGGGGTCGGCTTGGGGACGGGAGCTCCGACGGAGGGGCGGAAAGCGGGCTGCGAGCCGAGCGCCCTGGCCGGGAGGCTCATGCCGCCTTCTCCCCACGTTCGGCGGCACGCAGGCGAGCGCTCCGGGCCCGGGCGTTGTCCGCTACCTCCTCCGGCGACGGCCGCTGCGGCTTCCTGGTGAGGACCTCCAGCCGCGGATCATCGAGGAAGGTCCGCTTCACGATCCGGTCCTCCAGCGAGTGGTACGAGATCACGACCACGCGGCCACCGGGAGCCAGGGCACCCACCGCCCGAGGCAGGGAGGCGGTGAGCTCCTCCAGCTCCCGGTTGACCGCGATGCGGAGCGCCTGGAACGTCCGGCGTGCGGGTTGGGG
>DASQQQ010000062.1:0-3121 GCA_035643355.1 Actinomycetota bacterium
CTGTCCACGAAACTGTCGATCCTGGGGGTCCCCATCGACTCGAACTTCCTGCTGATGACCCCGTACATCGTCACCATCGCGGTCGTGGCCGGCGTGGTCCGCAAGGCCCGGCCGCCGGCGGCCGACGGCAAGCCCTACATCAAGGAGTAGGCGCGTGGCCGCCGATCCTCGGGTCCGGGACGTTCGGGAGCGCTTCGAGCGGTCGACCTTCCACAATTGGATCGGGATGCGTCTGGACCGCGTGGAGCCTGGAGCGGTGGACGTGGCCCTGGACCTCGAGGCGCACCACATGAACCTGGTGGGGATCGCCCACGGGGGGCTGCTGGCGACCGTGGCGGACACGGCCACCGGGCTCGCCATGCGCTCCGCCCTGGAGCCCAGGACCACCCACGTCACCACCCAGCTGTCGATCACCTTCCTGACGCCCGGGACCGGTGGGACGGTCGTGGCCCGGGGGCGGGTGCTGAGGTCAGGACGGCGGTTCGGCTACGCGGAAGCCGATGTCGTCGACGGCCAGGGAACCTTGCTGGCTCGGGCCTCCGCCACCTTCGCGATCAGGCCCGAGGCGCCCGCTCAGTAGTCGACGTCCATCTCCCGCATCACCCGGGGCAGCCCGGTGAGCGGACCCTGGAGCTGCATCAGCAGCATCATGTTGCCGGAGATCTTGATCTTGCCGCTCATGAAGGCCGAGACCGGATTCAGCTGTCCCTGGGCCAGGGCCACCGCGGTCTCGTAGTCCTCGGTGATGGTGGCGTCGGGGCTCTGGAGGTTGCCCATCTGGAGATCCACGGTGCCGTTGTCGATCTGGAGCCAGAACCGGCGCTCGCCGTCGCCGCCGCCGACCACCTGGAGGAGCGTGGCGTTCTTCGAGCCCAGGCTCTTCTTGAACTCCTCGTCGGCGTTCAGCCGTCCCTTCAGCTCGTTCGCCCACCCCTCCGATAGGAACTGCACCGGCACGGGAGCCTCCCCTCTGCGCGTTCGCATCGTCACCTACGCCTGCCGGGGCAGTATATCGGGGCCCCGGACGCCACCTGGATCGTCAGGTCTCCAGGAAGAACTGGGGGTCGGTGAGGTGGAGCACGTCGTTCAGGAACTGCACGCTCCGGGACGCACCGTCGACCTGGACGGTGTTCACCGACGTGTTCTCCGGGAGGAAGAACATCTCGTGCTGGATACCCAGCAGCGGACCGACGTACGCGTTGATGACGCCGCCGTGGCAGACGACCAGGACCTCGCCGTCGGGATGGCGCCGCAGGATACCCTCGATCGCCGCGTCCACCCTGGACCGGAACCCCGCGACGGTCTCCCCACCGGGCGCCCGGTGCCAGATGGCCCGCTGGGTCCGGACCAGGTGGAGGATCTCCTCATCCGAGGCCACGATCTCCTCGAACGGCTTGTTCTCCCAATCCCCGATGTGCGCCTCCATCAGGTCGTCCTCGATCAGGACCTCCACGCCGGTGCGCTCCACGTACGGGGCGATGGTCTCCCTGGCACGGCGGAGCGGCGAGCAGTAGACGGCGGCAGGCGCCGGATGGGTCAGCGCCAGGCGCCGAGCCAAGAGCTCGGCCTGCTCCCGCCCCACGGCATGCAGCGGCGGGTTCCACTGCAGGCCCCTGGGCGTCTCCAACAGGTCGTCCGAGGATTCGTCGGAGCGACCGTGCCGGATCAGGAAGAGGTTGCGCGGCTCCTTCATGCTCGTCGGGCCCGGTCCCGGGCGAACGACTCGACGTCCTCGCGACGCCACACCCTGCCCGAGGCGAGGCGGGCCAGCGGGTCGGGGAAGGAACCGCGATCGACGTACGTGATCACCCGGCGCTTGTCCCAGCCCAGGATCGCCGCGGCCTCTGCCACGCCCACCAATCGGGGCGTGACCTCGACCGTGAGGGTCGCATCGGGCCCCGCCTGCTTCCGCAGCGCCGCCAGGCAGCGGGTGGGCGACGGAGCGGTCACCACGAACCCGGTGGCCGGGATCCGGCCGGTCCAGCCGTCCGCCGACGGCTTGATCGCCGCGTGGACCGCTCGAGAGCGCACCGGCCGATGATAGCGATGCCGTCGCCGGCCGCGGCGTGGGTCGCGGTCTGGCACGGTTGGTGGCTCAGGCACGGCCGGTCCGTCGGAGCTCGGTACGCCAACACCCCTCGTGCCAGTGCCGGCGCTCCTCCACCGCGCCCTCCGGGACAACCACCAGGTGCCAGAGCCCCGGCCGGATGGGGTGATCGCATCCGGGGCAGCGGTAGGGCTTGTCCCCGGCCACCCGACGGACCTCGACGCCCGGAACGAGTGCCCACATCGGGGCGGCGGATCGCGGACGATGGACCGATTCGAGCTGCTCCGGCGCTCGCCGGTGACGGCGAGGCATCAGGCCGCTCCGGGAACCGTGGGGATCGCGGGCCGATGCATCACCGCGTGCTCGCCCGGATCACGCGGCGGACGAAAGCGGCGGCCTGGCCCGCGAGCGCGGCCCCGATCTCGCGGTCGTCGCGCCGGTCCCCCCGCACCCGGAACGAGTGATCGCCGCCCTCGATCGCGTGGTGCTCGGCCAGGTCGCCGAGCTTCCCGAGGACCGGGCCCAGCACCTCGGGGCGCGCGAAAGGATCGGCGGTTCCCTCCAGGAACAGCATGGGGACGGTGATGCGGTAGAGGTGCTCGTCGCGGATCCGCTCGGGCTTGCCCGGTGGGTGCAGGGGGTATCCGAGGAACACCAGGCCGGCCGCCGGCATGCCGTCGGCCACGCACATCGACGCGATCCTCCCGCCGAGCGACTTGCCGCCCGCCAGCACCGGGCCCCCGGTCCGTTCGGCGGCCCGATCGAAGGCCGCCAGCCAGGCCTCTCTGAGCAGCGACTCCGGATCGGGTGACCGCCGTCCCCGTTCCATGTAGGGGAAGTTGAAGCGGAGCGTGGCCACCGCCTCCTCGCCCATGGCACGGCAGAAGCCGGTGAGGAAGGGATGATCCATCCCTACGCCCGCGCCGTGGGCCACCACCAGGGTGCCCCTCGCACCCGGTGGAGCGATCCACGCGGTGCCGACCGTCGCGCCCCGCACGGAGAGCTCACCTCGGATCTCGGGCGTCGCCATCTCTGCGATGATTCTGCCCGATGGTGGGGACGCTGTACCTGGGC
>DASQQQ010000063.1:0-22958 GCA_035643355.1 Actinomycetota bacterium
ACCTTGGCCATGGCGCGGCCGTGGATGTGCTCGGACGCCGCGACCTCCTGCGCGGTGAACGCCTGCGTGTGCTCCTGGATCTCGAGCTCCACGCCCTGATCCCGGAGGAACTTCTCGAGCTTCGTCCTGCAGTCCATGACGGCCTCCTCGGGGATGGTCGGTGGGCTCACGACCCGATGCCCCTCGTCGCCGGTGCGCTGGACCGATGAACGCGGCTCGTCCACCCATGGCCGCCACCTCCATGGGCAGCTCTGTTCGTGTCCACTCTACTTCGTGCGGCACCCCTCCCGCCCGAAGGGACGCGGGGAGGCCGCGCGGAGTTCGGATCTTCCGCCTCAGCCCTTCTGCCCGGGCATCACGTCCTGCTCCGAGCGGTGCCACACGGCGCTGTCGCGCGCGGTCTGCACGTTGAACCCGTAGTCGTAGACCAGCGAGCCTCCGATCGTCGCTCCCAGGGCCGTCATGGCCGCCACCACGATGGTGAGCACGGCGATCCCTGCCGGGACCGAGGGCTCGCTGTAGGAAGCCAGTCGGATCCCGATGTCCGCCAGCACCAGGACCGTGACGGTGGCCATGGTCAGACCATGGGCGCTGGCGGTACGGCGCGCCTGCGTGCCCTTGGGGGCCGACCGGTACCAGTCCAGGAAGCCGGTCAGCGCCGTGCCCAACGAGACCACCGCCCCGCCGATCAGGGCGAAGGTGGCGGCCCGGTAGAAGTCCCGCGACCACTCCTGCGAGGCCCAGATCCACGAGACCAGGTCGAAGGCTGCGGCCAACACGTACGCCCCGATGGGGATGTCGGTGAGCGGCGGGTGGAAGGGCTTGCCGGCGAACCCCCGAAGGCCCATGGAGGGGCGTCCCCGCAGGCTGAGCGCGGGCCGGAACGAAACGCGTCTGGGCATGGCTGATCCTCCCTCCGGGCGGGCAGGGGCCCACTCAATCACACCGGCCCGGACGCTGCACCCTCAGGACGTGTACTGGAACAGCTCCACCAGGTTGCCGGATGGGTCCATGAGCAGGACCTGGTCGCCACCGACGCCGCGCACCAGCTCGTTGCGGAACCGGGCGCCCAGGCCGCTCAGGCGCTCGATCTCGGCCGGGAGGTCGGGGACCTCCAGAGAGATCCGGTTCCAGCCGCCGGGTTCCGGGCTGGTGCCGTCGGCCATGCGCTGACCTCCGCCGCCCTGTCCGCTGGGGGAGCTGAGCAGCAGACGCAGGTCGCCCCGGGCCAAGATGGCAAAGGTGGGGGCGGGGTGCATCCCGACTTCGAAGCCGAGCAGGTCGCGGTAGAAGCCGATCGCCTCATCCACGTCGTTGACGATGTACCGAACGCTGACCGGACTCATCGCGCCCCTCCCATCCTCGCTGCGGATCCTCACGGTCCAGGCGTACCACGGATCGGACGATGGCGCCGGGTCAGGGGACCGGTTCGAAGGCCTCGGCGAACTGGCTCTGGTACAGGTCGTGGTAGAAGCCCCGGCGTGCCAGGAGCTCCTCGTGGTCGCCCTGCTCGATGATCGCCCCGTGGTTCATCACCAGGATCGTGCGGGCCCCCCGGATCGTGGACAGGCGGTGGGCGATCACGAAGCTCGTCCTGCCCCGCATCAGCTCGGACATGGCCTCCTGGATCAGCACCTCGGTCCGCGTGTCGACCGAGCTGGTGGCCTCGTCCAGGATCAGGATCTGCGGATCGGCCAGGAAAGCGCGGGCGATCGTGAGCAGCTGCTTCTCGCCCTGGGACACGTTCGACGCTTCGTCGTCGATCACCGTCTCGTAGCCGTCGGGCAGGGTGTGCACGAAGTGATCCACCCGCGCCGCGCCGGCGGCCGCCTCGATCTCGCCGTCGCTCGCCCCCTCCCGTCCATAGGCGATGTTCTCGCGGATCGTGCCGTGGAACAGCCAGGGGTCCTGCAGCACCATGCCGAACAGGCGACGGAGGCCGCTCCGGCTCATGCCGCGGATCGGCACGCCGTCGATGGAGATCCGCCCGCTGTCGATCTCGTAGAAGCGAAGGAGCAGGTTCACCAGCGTGGTCTTGCCCGCACCGGTGGGCCCCACGATGGCGATGGTCTCTCCGGCGGGCACCTCGAGGCTCAGGCGCTCGATCAGGGGAGCGTCCCTCAGGTACCGGAACGACACATCCCGCAGCCCGATGTGCCCCTCCGTGGTGGCCAACACCTCCGGCCGCACGGGGTCGGGCTCCTCCTCGGCCTCGTCCAACAGCTCGAACACGCGCTCCGCGGAGGCCACCGCCGACTGGAGCATGTTCATGATCGAGGCGGTCTGGGCGATGGGCTGCGTGAACTGCCGCGCGTACTGGATGTACGCGACGACGTCGCCCAGCGACAGCGTGCCGTTCGTCACGCGGATCCCGCCGATCACCGCGATGGCGACGTAGTTCAGGTTCGAGATGAACATCATCGAGGGCTGGATGATCCCGGAGATGAACTGGGCCCGGAAGCTCGCCTGGTAGAGGTCCTCGTTCTGCTGGTCGAAGGACGCGATCGCCCGAGGCTGCTTGCCGAAGACCTTCACGATCTCATGGCCTGTGAACATCTCCTCGATGTAGCCGTCCACGTCGCCGGTGCGCTCCCACTGGGCCGCGAACTGCTTCTGGGAGCGTTTGGCGATGGTGACCGTGACCACGAAGGACACCGGCACCGCCACCAACGAGATCAGGGCCAGCACCGGGCTGATCGTGACCATCAGGACGAGCACGCCCACGATCGTGAGCACCGCGGTCACCACCTGGGTCAGGCTCTGCTGGAGCGTGGTGGAGATGTTGTCGATGTCGTTCGTCACGCGCGAGAGCAGGTCCCCTCGCGGGTGATCGTCGTAGTACCGGAGCGGCAAGCGGGCCAGCTTGCGGTCCACGTCCTCCCGCAGCCGGAACATCGTGCGCTGTGCGACGCCGGCCATCAGGTACTGCTGGAGCCACCCGAAAGCGGCGCTCAACAGGTACACCCCGGCCAGGGTGAGCAAGATGCCCTCGATCCGGGCGAAGTCGATCCCCGCGCCCGGCGTGAGGTGCATGCCGGACAGCATCTCGGCCATCTGCGTCTGACCGCGCGCCTGCAGCCCGGCGATCACCTGCTGCTGGCTGACGCCGGCCGGCAGCTGCCTGGAGATCACGCCTTCGAAGAGGACGTTCGCGGCGTTGCCCAGGATCTTGGGCCCCACGATGGTGAAGATCACACTGGCGATGCCGAACGCGATTACCAGCAGCAGCTTGTTCCGCTCCGGGCGGAGTCGCCCGGCCAGCCGGAGCGTCGAGCCTCGGAAGTCCTTGGACCTGGCCGCCGGGGTCATCATGCCCGGATGGGCGAATCCCCGTCCGCCCATCATCGGGCCGCGCGCTCGTCGCTCGGGGTGCTGGCTCATGCGACCTCCTCCGGCGACAGCTGCGAGAAGACGATCTGGCGGTAGGTCTCGCAGGTCTCGAGCAGCTCCTGGTGAGTGCCGATGCCGGCCACCCGGCCCTCGGCCAGCACCACGATGCGGTCGGCGTGCATGATGGTGCCCACCCGTTGCGCCACGATCACCACCGTGGTGTCGCGGGTCTCGGCCCGGAGGGCGGTGCGCAGCCGGGCATCGGTGGCGAAGTCCAGCGCGGAGAAGCTGTCGTCGAACACGTAGATCTGGGGGCGCTTCACCACCGCCCGCGCCATGGCCAGGCGCTGGCGCTGACCCCCGGAGACGTTGGCCCCTCCCTGAGCGATGGGGCCGTCCAGTCCTTCGGGCATCTCGCGCACGAAGTCGGCGCCCTGAGCCACGGTGAGGGCATGCCAGACCTCTTCGTCGCTGGCGTCCACGTGGCCGTCGCGCACGTTGCTGCCCACGCTGCCGGCGAAGAGGAACGCGCGCTGGGGAACCAAGCCGATCCGGGACCAGAGGTCCTGCTGGGCGAGCTCCCGGACGTCGACGCCATCCACCAGCACGGCACCATCAGTGACGTCGTACAGGCGCGGGATCAGGTTCACGAGGGTGGACTTGCCGCTGCCGGTGCTGCCCACGATCGCCGTGGTCTCTCCGGGGCCGGCGGCGAACGAGATGCCCGACAGGACGGGCTCGTCTGCCCCCGGGTAGCGGAAGGTGACGTCCCGGAACTCCAGGGTGCCGAGGTGCTCGGGGCTCGGGACCGGAACCGCGGGGTCGATCACGGTGGGCTCGACCTCCAGCACCTCCTGGATCCGGTCGGCCGACGCCGCGGCCCGCGGCACCATCACGAACATGATCGTGGCCATCAGCACCGCGAACAGGATCTGCATCAGGTAGGTGAGGAAGGCGGTGAGGTCGCCGATCGGCATCCGCCCCTCGCCCACCTGGAAGCTGCCGAACCACATCACGGCCACGGTGGAGAGGTTCAGGATCAGCATGATCGCTGGCATCAGCAGGGCGAACAGCCGCATCACCCGCAGCGAGGTATCGGTGAGGTCGGCGTTCGCGACCCCGTACCGCTGCTCCTCGAACCGGGTGCGATCGAAGGCGCGGATCACCCGGACGCCGGCGAGCTTCTCGCGCATCACCAGGTTGATGCGGTCCAGCTTCACCTGGAGCTGCCGGAACATCGGGACCGCCCGGGTCACGATGAAGCCCACCACGGCGGCCATCAGCGGCAGGATCACCACCAACAGCAGGGACAGCCGGGGGTTGAGGCGGAGGGCCATCACGATGCCGCCGACGGCCATGATCGGCGCCAGGATCATCACGGTGAGCGCGATCATCACCAGCATCTGGACCTGCTGGACGTCGTTCGTGGTGCGGGTGATCAGCGAGGGGGTGCCGAACCGATTGACCTCCATCTGGGAGAACGACTCCACCCGCCGGAAGAGGGCACCGCGGACGTCGCGCCCGAAGGCCATGGCCGTGCGAGCGGCCCAGTACACCGCGATCACGGCAGCGACGCCCATGAGCAGGGTGAACCCGAGCATCAGGCCGCCGATCGAGACGATGTAGTGCGTGTCGCCCTTGGCGATGCCGTTGTCGATGATGTCCGCGTTCAGGGTTGGCAGGTACAGGTTCGCGACGGCCTGGGCAAGCAGCAGCGTGACCACGATGACGAGCTGCCGCCGGTAGGGGCGCAGGTGGGCGATCAGCAGCCGTCGCACGGCTCCGGCCTCACCGGGCTGGGCGGCCTCGGCGCCCCCGCGGGAGCGCAGCCGGACGGCAGCATGGTTGCTGGCACCATGCAACTATAGCTGACATACTTGGCCTGTGGGTGGTTCGGCTCGTACAGAGGCCCTGGCCGCAGTGGAGAACGCGTTCTCCCGGTTCATGGCCCGATCCTCGCTCCCGCGCCTGCGTCAGCGGGTGACCGAGGCGGTGGGGGCCGGGGTGGATTTCTCGGCCTTCCCCACGCTGGCGCGGGTGGCCTCTTGGGGCCCCCTGCGGACCAGCGAGCTGGCCGAGCGGATGGGCCTGGACGTGTCCACGGTCAGCCGACGGATCGCCGACCTGGAACAGGCCGGCCTGGTGGACCGAGCGCCCGACCCCGACGATCGTCGAGCGCACCTGCTTCAGATCACCGGGGCGGGGACGCGGTTGGTGGAGCGCATGCGGCAGGTCCGCAGCGGGCTCCTGGAAGAGGCCCTCGGGGGATGGTCGACCGAGCAGATCCAGGAGCTGGCGGACGTGCTCGGCCGCTTCACCTCGGCCCTGGCCGAGCTCTCCTGAGGACGAGCTCCGTCCGCCGGCTCCCGGAGGGTCCGCCCGCTAGGCTCCCGTCGCCGCGAACCACACCGTCGGGGACGGCCCCACGAACACGACCGGGGCGATGCACGGGCTCGGAAGGTCCAGCGTCGCCTCGATCGTGGAATCACCGGACGTGCTCGCGGGGAACGGGTCGGTGGCCACGTTGGTGGTAGCTGCCGTCCCGTGATCGATGGTCAGGCAGCTCACGACCGCCTGGAAGGCGGGGATGGGGTTGGTGCCCCGCAGCGGCTCCGGGACGGGATCGTCGTCCACCAGGACCAAGCCGCGGACCGCGACCGTGAGGTGCCCGTCGCTCCTGAGCTTGCCGTGAGCGCGATCGAGCTTCCAGGCGAACCCTCCACCGGCCAGTCCGCGGACCGGGTTGTCGCCTCCCACGAAGGGCCCGGTGACCGGGGCCATCGTCCGGAACTTGAGCACCGCCCGAGGATCGTCATCCCTTGAGGTGGCCCCTGCCGCCGCCGATATCGAGCCGATCACCAGGACCGTCCCCAGCACAACGCTCAGCCACCGTCTCATGCCGCTCCCTCCCATCCGGACCGGCCCGCCCGGTCCACGGTGGAACTACGGACGAGCCGGCATCCGGGATCTGGTCGTTCCGGACCCCGACCACAGCCGGCCGATCAGCTCGATCGGGAACGGCGGCTGGGCCAGCGGACGGACCGCCAGCCGGAGCAGGATGAGCGGGTTGTCGTCTCCGGCCGCGCGGTTCAGGTGCACCTCGTCGCAGCCGGTGCAGCGGTGCACGATGACCCATTCTCCGTCGCCCCTGACCGCGATCGCGATCGGCTCCATCAGCGATCCGCACGCCGCCGTCCGGTCGCCCGGTGTGTCGTCGAGGTGCCGGCTCCACAGGCAGCTGGGGCAGTGGTTGCGGTGTGCCGTCCCGACGGCGCGCGTGGACACGTCCAGCCGGCAGTGGCCGCAGCGGAACGTGCTCGGTTCGTGCCGCCGGGGAGGGCGGCGCTGGTCGCGTGACACGGGTGACCTCCGGGATGAGAGCGACGGGGGGACGTGCGGTCGCGCCGGGGGTCGGTCCTCGAAACGATCAGCGGGAGCGGGGGGCGGAACCCGGGCGCGACGCGACGACCATGGCGATCACGGTCATCGGTCACCTCCTCGGGTCCTGCCGCGTGGATCGCGGCAACCCATCTACGTTAGCCGATGCACGGACGGCGTGCAACGGGCGGTCGACCGCTTCCTCCGAGGGCAGCCGGGGGGAGCGCCCCGCCGAAAGCGGTCGCTACCATGCCACGGTTCCTGATCAGGAGAAGGGGGGCCTCGCCCATGGTCAAGAGGACCGCTTCCATCGCGGTCGGCGCGATCCTGCTGTGGGTGGTGGTCGTCCCGGCGATCCCGGCATCGGCGATCACCACCGGACGACCCGACGCCGGAGAGCATCCCTACGTCGGCGAGCTGATCTTCTATGACGCCGACTACGTCGATCCCCGTTTCGACGAGCCGGGCGGGTGGTTCAGCTGCTCGGCCACGATGCTGTCGCCCGACGTGATCGTGACGGCCGGCCACTGCACCTACGGGGTGGGCCGCGACGGGGAGTCGACCACCAGCGGTTCCGGGAACGGGTCCGGCGGCAACGACATCTGGTTCGACAACAACGAGAACGCCGACTTCGAGGGCTTCCCGCCGAACTCGGATTACGGTCCGGACCAGAACCCCCAGCGTTACCAGGACCGCGCCCGGTTCCTGAACCGGAGTCCGTACTGGCACCGCGGCACGGCCTACCCCCACCCCCGGTTCGCCGATGCGCCCTTCTACGTCTACGACGCCGGCGTGGTGGTCCTGGACCAGCGGTTGCGTGTCGGCGACTACGGGAGGATCCCCACCCTCGACTACCTGGACCGGTACCAGGGCGCTCCACACCACCTGCTGGAGGTCGTGGGCTACGGGCTGACGGCGAGCGGTCCCTTCACCGAGGAGGGCGGCGACGTCCGGATGAAGGGCGACGTCAAGATCGACACCCTGAACAGCGCCCCCAAGGACACGTTCATCCTGCTGTCCAACAACAAGGGCAAGCCCCATCGAGGCGGCACGTGCTTCGGCGACTCGGGTGGGCCGACCTTCGACGGCACGGACTCGAACCTGGTGGTCGCGGTGACGTCGTTCGGGTTCAGTTCGACCTGCTCCGGGGTCGGCGGCGCCTACCGGATCGACCAACCGGACGATCAGCGCTTCTTGGCACGGTTCGGTATCAGGCCTTAATCAGAGGCTGACACGCGACCCGGACGCGGACGGATGAGATCCCCGTCCGCGTCCGGGGTCGAGTGGCTCGGGCGATCGGACCTACCAGTACCGGGCGGTCGCCATCGCGATGACCGCCAGGATCAGCAGCACCAGGTCCAGCTTGCCGTGACGCTCCAGCGCGCTCGAGATCCGGTTCAGGGCCTGCTCCTGGTTCGTGGTGGGCGGGGCCCCCGACGCGGCGATCTCGCCGCTCAGGTCGACCAGGCGCTCCACGTTGGCGCCCACCCCGATGGACCCGACGAAGGCGGAGGTGGTTGCCAGCACGGCGCCGATCGTGATGACCAGGCCGAACCTCGAGCTGACCCAGTGACCCACGGAGCCGTACAGGCCCATGTCATGCAGCCACATGGTCCAGCCGGCGAGGACGTTGACGATGCCGAGACCCGTGATGACGCGGGCCACCTTTCGCTTCTTCACCGCTGCGGTCAGCAGGGGGACGGCGCTCGGTCCCACCTCGGCCGCGGAGGGCCCGATGAATCCCACGAACAGGAAAGCCGAGCCCACCCACAGGACCCCGGCAGCGATATGGAAGAACCGGAACACGAGCATGAACGTGGACGTGGCGAGCAAACCCTTCCTCCTTCCGATCGTCGGACGGCCAACCCTATCCCGTTGGGCCCGGGACGGTGCGTCGGCGGGCGAGCCGTCCTCACGCGTGAGATCCCTGCCGGCGAGCACGCCCGAGGTGAGGCTCTCCGGCGTCGCCCGGTCCGGTACTGTGTGCGGCCGGAGGTGGGGACCGTGACGGATCATCGAACCATCGTGTTCTTCCCGGAGCCGGGGGCGTGGGGGCCCACGAACAACTGCGTGGCGATCGCGGAGGTGCTGCGCGAGCGGGGTCACCGGGTGGTCTTCGTGGCGGACGCCAGCTTCGAAGGCGTGCTGGAAGGTAAGGGCTTCGAGGAGCGCGTGATGCGGATGGCAGCGCCCGACGAGAACGCCCACCCCACCGCGGACCCCTGGGCCGAGTTCATCCGGGTGACCGCCCCCGAGTTCCGCAAGCCGACGATCGAGCAGCAGGCCACCGTGACCCGCCCCATCTGGGAGGCGCTGGTGGCCGGCGCCCGCTATTCGCACCAGCGCGTGATGGAGATCTGGGCTGACGTCCGCCCGGATGTCGTCTGTACCGACAACGTCACCGGTTTCCCGGCCGTCGAGCTCGCCGGCTGCCCGTGGGCGCGGTTCGTCTCGGCCAACCCGCTGGAGATGCGCGATCCGGATCTGCCGCCGCCTCTCTCCGGACTGCCCGTGGCCGACCGGAGCGGGTGGCAGGCGTTCGTGGACGAGTACCACCGGGTCCACGAGGACCTGCTGGCCGAGCACAACGGCTTCCGCAGCTCGTTCGGTGTGGCGCCCTGCCCGTCGGACGAGTTCAACACCCACTCACCGTGGCTGAACCTGTACCTGTTCCCGGAGGTCGCCGACTATCGTCGCGCCCGTCCGCTGGACCGGACCTGGCACCGGCTGCAGTCGACGGTCCGCAGGGGCGAAGCCCCCTTCGACGTGAACGAGCATGTGCCCGGTGATGGGAAGGTGGTGTACCTGTCCCTCGGCTCGCTGGGCTGCATGGACGTCGGGCTGATGCAGCGGCTGATCGACGCCCTCGGGACCACCGAGCACCGGGTGATCGTCTCGCTGGGGCCCCTCGGGGAGCAGATGACGCTGGGACCCAGGATGTACGGCGAGAGCTTCCTGCCTCAGCCCTCGATCCTGCCGCAGTGCGACCTGCTGATCACGCACGGCGGGAACAACACCACGTGCGAGGGGTTCCACTTCGGTCTGCCGATGATCGGCCTGCCGCTGTTCTGGGACCAGTACGATAACGCGCAGCGCCTGCAGGAGACGGGGTTCGGGCTGCGACTGCCGACCTACGACTGGGAGGAGGGAGAGCTGGTCGGCGCGGTCGAGCGTCTGCTGGCCGACCAGGACCTGACGGAGCGGATGCGTTCGAACGCCGAGGCGATCCGCTCCGACCCGGGCGCAGTGCGGGCTGCGGACCTGCTGGAACGCTTGGCGGTCACCGGCGAGCCGGTGGTCGACTGAGGGCGGGCCGCCTGGTCACCCGGAGACCGGCCACCGATCGCGCTCGGCGACCCAGATCATGGAGCGGCCGGTCTCGAGCGGTGCCTTCACCTGGTCGGGCTCGATCCGGTCCAGGCGGTAGCCCAGGCGCCTCGGGATCGCGGCGCTCCGGACGTTCGCCTCGTCGCAGTGGATCTCGACCTGGTCGACGCCGTTCAGCCCGAGGGCCGCCTCCGTCAGCAGGCGCGCCGACTCGGTGGCGATGCCCCGCCCGGTGTGACGCGCATCCACCCAGTAGCCGATCTCGAGCGCTCCCTCGCCGATCCGGGGCATCAGCCCGCATCCGCCCACGTAGGTCCCGTCCTCGGCCAGCGTGATCGCGTAGTTGGCGGCCTTCGTCCCGCCGAAGGCCTCGATGGACGGGGTCAGGAACTCGAGGACCGAGCCGTCCGTCGGCGGCGTCGCCGCCCAGGGCATCCATCCTCTCAGATGCTCGTGACTCGCGGTGATCGACGCCTTCATCTCGTCGAGGTCGGACGGCCGGTACGTCCGCAGCCGGACGAGCTCGCCGCGGAGCTCCTGGGGTGGGTGGAAGCGCATCGGCGCATCCTAGCCCGGACGGGCCGACGGCCGGGGCCGCCAGGCAGCCCTCGCCACGGATGGCTCTCCGGTCAGCCCGTGGGCGATGTGAGGCAGCCGATATCGACCTCGACCTCGCGCAGGTAGAGACCGCAACGGCACGCCGCCAGGATCTCCCGCGCGCGTTCCAGGGTCCATCGGGGGTCGACGCCGAGCCGACGCTCCGCTCGACCCAGCTCGATCAGGCAGCGGCCCAGGTGGATCCGCATCCCGATCGACGCCAGCGCCGTCGCTGCCTCGCGCAGCTCGGACACCTGCTCCGCGGGGTCCGCGGCGAGCAGTCCTTGGGTGATCCGGACGAAGGCCCGCATGTGCGGTGGGAAACGGTCGGGGTCACCGAGCGAGGCGGCCTCCTCGTGAGCCTGCTCCGCTCGATCGAAGGCCAGCAGGATCCGCACGCGCTCGCACAACGGGAGTGGGAGGAGCACGAGGCTCGCATCTCGTACCACCAGTCGACAGCTCTCGGCCGACCTTTCCAGGGCCGCGTCGGCATCACCACGCGCCGCCGCCGTCAGCCCACCGAACATCTTCTGCCACCAGAAGGTCTGGGGCTCCGGGCTCGCCTCGCTGAGCCGGACGGACTCCTGATACAGCTCCTCCGCTTCGTCGACCTCACCACGCAGGAGTCGGGCCGATCCCAGGCTCGGCATGCGCATCGCGATGGTTAGTTCCTCGCCGATCGCACGCGCGAGCTCCAGCGACTCCGTCAGGTACCCCTCCGACCTCGGGAGGTCCCCCGAGTAGTCACGCGCCAGGTCGCCGAGGTTGCCGAGAAGGAACGTCTGCCAGCTGCGATCGCCGGCCTTCCGCGCTGTCTCGAGCGCGTCCGCATAGATGCCCTCGGCCCTGTGGAAGTCGCCGGCGAAGTCGGCCAGTATCGATGCGAGGTTGTTCTCCGACCGGAGCACAAGGTCGAAGTCGCCCGTCCGCTTGGCGAGACCGACACCCCGCTCCAGGAGCCCGATCCCCTCGTCGCGATCGGTGGCCGCCACCACAGACCCGAGGGTGATGGTCGCATCCGCCACCACCTCGAGCGCGCCGACCCGCTCGGCGACCTCGATGGAACGGTGCAGGATGGCTTCCGCCTCGTCGTTCTGCCCACATCGCCATCGGATGCGCCCCAGGTAGTCCAGCGCCCGGGCCAGCGCTTCCCCTTCGCCGAGCGGCTCCAGGCGCCGGACGGCCTCCTCCGCGAGCTCGATCGCCTCGTCCAGCACACCCCGCACGTACGCGATCAGGCTGAGCTCGCACTCGGCCTTGCCCGCGCTCGCGTCATCACCGAGGGCGTCGGCGAGCTCGCGGACCCGGGTGAACGCCTCCCGGGTCACGACCCATGTCTCGACCCCGTGGAGCGAGGTGGCGTAGGCGGTGCGCAGCCGGAGGAGCTCGAAGGGCTCGAGTGCGGCCAGGTCGCTCAGCTCCAGCGCGTCTCGGTACCAGCCCAGCGCGGATGAGCGTTGCCAGAGCCGGAGGGCTCGGTCCCCGGCCGATCGGAGCCACGCGAGCGCCTCCATGGCGAGCCCGGGGTGATCGTCGACCGGGCGACCGAGCTCGGCCAGGTACCGGAGTGCCTGGCGGTAGTGCGACGCGATGAGCTCGGCGAGCTCCTCTCCCCGATCGCCAACACGCTTGGCGGCCCATCGGGCGGTGGCCAGATGCTGCTCCACCCTCGCCGCCTTGGGGAGGGACTCGTAGGCGCCGTCGCGGATCAGCACGTGTCGGAACCCGAGCTCGAGCTCCCCGGAGAAGGTGGAAGGCTCCCGGGGGACGACGAGCTCCTTCACCCGGAGCCGACCGAGCACCTCCCGCGCCTGATCCTGGTTCCACCCGCTCAGTCGCTCGAGGGCGCCGGACCAGAAGATCCGCCCCACGACGGATGCGTGCTGGAGCAGCTTCTTCTCCTCAGCGGGGAGCGTGTCCAGCCGAGCGGCGATGAGCGCGCCGATCGAGCGCGGCAGCGCGACCTCCTCCACCGGCAGGGCGACCTCCCAGCGGGAGGCCTCGGTCGCCCGCAGCACCCCTCGGTCGATGAGCGAGCGCACGATCTCCTCGATGAACAGCGGGTTGCCCTCGCTCCGCTCCACGATGGCGTCCTCGATCCCGGCCGAGAGCTGGCCGCCGAGCAGATCCTGCAGCATCGCGCGATCCTCGTCGGACCTCAGGGGCTCGAGGAAGATCGACGTGACGTTGCGCTTGCCCCCACCCCAGGTCGGGCGGATCTCGAGCAACTCCGGACGAGAGGTGCCCAGGATCAGCACCGGTCCCTCGGCCCAGTCCGCCAGGTGCTCGAGGAAGTCGAGCAGACCGGGGTCGGCCCAGTGCAGATCCTCGATCGCGAGCACCAGCGGGTGGCGAGCGGCCATCGCGTCGAGGAACCGGCGCCAGGCGTCGAACAGTTCCTCCCTGCGGAGGGCGACCTCGGTCCCGGTACCTACGAGAGCGGCCAGATGCGGCGCGAGCTCGGTCCCGCCGAGGAGCTCGACCGCGGCGGCTTCGACCTTGGCCTGGACCACCTCGGTCGGGTCATCCTCGAGGATCTCGCACTGGGACTTCAGCGCATCGGCCAGGGCCGAATAGGAAACCGCGCCGTAGGGAAGGCACCGGCCGGAGCGCCAGTAGTAGACCTCGGGCGCCGATCCCACCACTTCGAGGAGCTCCGCGACCAAGCGCGACTTGCCGAGCCCAGCCGAGCCGACGATCGTGACGAGCGCTGGTCGCCCCTCGGAGATGACCCGCTGCAGGGTCTGGTTGAGCAGCGCGAGCTCCGCGTCCCGGCCGACCATCCGCGCCCGGATCCCCAGGGCCGCACGCACGCCGCGGATCCGGGCGCAAACGAGGAGCGCGGGCCAGGTCGGCACGGGCTCGGCCTTGCCCTTGAGTGCGAGCACCGTGGGCTCCCCGTACTCGACGATCGCCTTGGTCGCCGCGTGGACGACCGGGCCCACGAGGATCTGACCGGGCTCGGCGGCGGCCTGCAGGCGTGCCGCGGTGTTCACGGCATCGCCGGTCAACATCCGATCGCGTGGCCCCTCCACGCGCTCCAGGTCGGCCAGGACATCGCCGGCCTCGACGCCGATCCGCATCGCGAGCTGCGGTGCGCCCTCCGAAGCGAAGGTCCGGTTCGCCTCGGCCAGCAGGTCCTGCAGCTCCAGGGCGGCGCGCACCGCTCGCTCGGGGTCATCCTCGTGCGACCGAGGGACGCCGAACACCGCGAGGACGGCATCGCCCATGAACTTCTCGACCAGCCCGCCGAAGCGCTCGATCGTCTCCGCGAGCCGGTCGAACGCTCAAGCGATCACCGAGCGGACGACCTCCGGATCGGTGCGCTCGGCCAGCGCGGTGGATCCCACCAGATCGGCGAAGAGGGCGGTCGCGAACTTGCGCTCCATGCGAGGGCCAGCCTGGGAGCCGAGCGCCTTGCCGCAGGACAGACAGAACCTCGCCCGCTCCGGGTTGTCCTCACCGCAGCTCGGGCAGACCGCCACCAGGCAAGTCTACGTCCGGCGTCTGTCGGCCGGTCGGCCGGCCCATCGGCCGCTGGATCAGCGGGCCGCTGGGAGGGGCAGGCTGGTCGGCGTGGGCTGGGATGCCGGAGTGGGAGCGGCCCCGGTCCGGCCGGCGTTGCCGGATCCTTCGGCGCTGCGGCCCTGGCTCTCCTGGTCGGCGATGGAGGTTCCCACCTCGGCCGCGCCGCCGCTGGCCGCGTTGGCCGTTGCGGTCCCGCCCGGGTTCGGCGTGGTGACCGGCGGGGCCTCCGATGGCCGGGCCTGAGAGGTGGCTCCGTGCTGACCCGCCTGGCTCATGCCGCCGCTGGCGGCATCGGAGATCTGTGCTCCCTTGGCCACGCCCGTAGCGTCGGTGGAGGTGGCCATCTGGGAGATGTCGGTTCCGGTGCTGGCGGGGTGCTCGATCGAGGGAATCGTGATGCCGACCTGGGACAGCGCATCGGACACCACGTTCTGGGCCGGGTCGGGGAGGACCCCGGCTGCGGCCAGGCCGGTGGTACCGACGAGGGTGCCGATCACGAGGATACCGGTGAGCTTGGCGCGGAAGTGCTTGGGACGCACGGTCGACCTCCGGGGGGTAGGGGTGACGGGCACGGGTCCGAGAGCGCTGCGGATCCCGCTGGCTGCCGACACCGCCCGGTCCTGGTGGAGCAGTTCCCGTGCGGAGGCCGGCGCGCCGACGTCACGCATCAGCCCAGCCACCTCCTGGTAGCCGGGAGGGGCGTCGTCGGGATCCACGTGACCGTCCAGCAGCCGATCGGCCGTGTCGCGGTCGAGCCACGGAACGCGCATCTCATCTTCCCAATCGATCGGGCCGGTCATCGCGTTACACCCTGCTCCGCCATCGTCCTGGCCAGCCGACGGAGGGCGCGATGCTGGAGGACCCGAACCGTTCCCGGCCGCTTGCCCATGATCCTCGCGACCTGGCGGACCTCGAGTCCGGCCAGGGCGCGGAGCAACAGCACCTCGGCTTGATCGGAGGGCAGCGAGGCGATCCGGGACAGCGCCTCCTCGGTGGCCAGGGCGGCCAGGGCTTCATCTTCCACGTTCCCGATCCGGGCGTGCGTCGCCAGCCGCTCGGGGCTCACCGGTTCCGTGCCTCGGCGTGCTCGCCTACGGCGGAGATCGATCCACCGGCGCCGGGCGATCGTGAACATCCAGGCTCGGAAGGCTCGCTCATCCCCCTCGAACCGGTCCAGGCCATCGATCGCATCCAGCCAGACCTCGGAGGCCAGATCCTCAGCCTCCGCTCCATCGAGCGCCCGTAGGTAGCGCAGCACGCGAGGGTGCACGTCTCGGTACAGATCGGCGAGCGCCCATCCCGCACCCGACCGGGCCGAGCGCAAGGTCTCCTCGAACCGTTCCCCCAGGCTCATGGATGTGGTTCAGGGTACCGAGCCCTCTCCGGTACCGCATCGACCGCGGGGAGGTCCGTCGGTGGCGTCAATCCTGGGCGAGCGCGGCCGCGACGATCCGGGAGACGCCCGCCCATTGGGACGCGGCGACCGTCCTCGGCGCCGAGGCTCCCAATCCTCTGGCCCAGACGTGGTCGAGCCCGAGCTCCGTGGCGACCTCCCCGTCGACGCCTCCGGGCGGTGCCGACATGTCCACGACCAGCGCGCCCCGAGGGAGACGGCCAAGCGCCCCTCGGGATAGGACCCGCGCCGGGACCGTGTTGAACACGATCGCCATCCCGCGGAACAGGTCGGCGATGCCCGCGAGGTCCGTGGCCTGCGCGCCCATGGCGATCGCCTCGGCTCGGGCCTCCGGCCGGCGGGCGACCACGTGCACCCGCGCGCCGAGCGCGAGAAGCGTGCGCGTCAGGATCCGGGCCGTACGTCCGAAGCCGATCACGGCGATCGGCGAGCCGTGGATCGTGACCGGGCTCCGCTGGATCGCGACGGCGATCGCGCCCTCGGCGATGGCCGGGGTCCGCAGCAGCATGAGCTCGGTGTCGTGCTCGTACTCGTGGACGCGGACCCCGCAGTCCGCGGCCGCCTGCCGGAGGCCGGGGTCTGCCTTGCCGATCACCACGTGGGCCGAGAGCGCCATCCTGCGCAGGACCTCGGCCGTGAGGTAGATCGGTTCCGCGGCGGAGGGGGCGAAGATCCGACCGTCCGGTCCGGGGAGCGGGATCGGTCCCACCGCCACCCGAGCCCCCGAGAGCGCCTCGGCGAGCGAGTCCACCAACCCCCCCGAGGGGCGCCCGACATCGACCTCGGGGGTACCGAACCGCCGTACCGCTGCACCCTCCGCCACGGCCAGGGCGGCCATCTCCACCTCACGGGCGTCCCCGCCCAGGAACGCCACCGAGAGCCCCGCCCACACCGTCACAGGTGTTCCAGGTGGTGGGTGAACGCCTCCACGTCCATGCCGGCGATGCCGAGCACCTCCGCGGTGAGGCCCTCCCGCCGGTAGGGGCGTGCGGTGATGGTCTCGGCCAGCACGATCAGGGCCTCGGCCACCGGGGTGGGGATCCCGGCGATCCGCGCCAGCGCCACCAGGGGGACGAGCCCGAACCCCACATCCTCGTGCAGGTACCGATGATCCACGCTCGTGGGGGCTTGGATCCCCGCGTTCGCGGCGCCTCCCCGGATCGCCCCCCTGAGGTCCCCCGCCCGCGCGCGGTCCAGGTCGGCCGACCCGTACGCCGCCATCGTGTCGGTCAGCGCAGGCAGGTCCAGGCCGAAGGCCCGACCGACGGCTCGCCGCTCCATGTCCAAGGCGAGCATGGTCCGCTCCACCGACGGCGTGACGCCCTGCGTGTAGAAGCCGAATCCGCCGTCGGTGCCCTCGATCCAGGCGGCACCGAGCAGCATCCCCGGTGGATGCAGCACGAGGTTCACGTCGTGGAGCCAGGTCTCGACGACGCCGGCGGCCCGGGTGCCCGGGAACAGGTCTGCGGTGAGGGCCCGGACCTCGGGCCGGATCCGGCCGGACACCGCCATGGGGACCTCGCGTGTGCGGAGGGAGACCTGGACCGAGGCCGGGGCGCTGGAGCGACAGATGTAGCTGAGGGTGCCGAGCTCCGCGCAGGGCGGGACCGGCCTCCCGGCGATCTCGAACATCCGGCGCAGGTGGAGGGACCCGCACATGTGCCCGGGGTCGAGCACGATCGGGAGCTCGCCCAGCATCGTGGAGGCCAGGGCCGCGAAGACCTCACCGTGCGCCGGGGCCGGGAGCACGATCACCACCACGTCCGCCCCCGCGATCGCCCTCCCCAGATCGGTGGTCGCGGTGTCGATGCGGACCAGGCCCTCGCCGATCGCTCCGGAGGAGCGGATCCCGCCTGCCTCGGTGACCCGCTCCACCGGCTCCGGGCCCCGGTTCCACAGCCGAACGTGGAACCCACGCCGGGCCAGGTCGGCGGCCGCGGCCAGCCCGCCGTGGCCGGCCCCCAGCACGGCCACCGCCACGGTCCCGGTGGCGGTTCCGCTCATCCGCTCAGGCCCCCCGGTCCACGGGGCGATCACCTCGCGTAGGCACGGACCTTCTCCTCGTCCACCTCGATCCCCAGGCCCGGGCCCTCGGGCACGAGCAGGGCGCCCCGCTCGAACCGGAGGGGCTCGGCGATCACGTCGTCGGTGTAGTAGTTGCCGGCGATCCCCGGGCCGGCCTCCTTCGGGCTCGAGACCGGACAGACCGAAGGCAGGACGGCGATGGGCGTGGCCGCGCCGAGCTGCAGGTTGGCGGCGTTCCCGATCCCCATCTCGATCGAGCCGCCGATGTCCGAGGTCATGCCGAAGGCCTCGGCCACGACCGCCTGCTCGCGAGCCCGATGCAGGCCGCCCGGCTTCGCGACGTACAGGGAGATCACCTCCGCGGCGTGCAGCTCGGCGAGCTCGATCACGTCCTGCGGGGTCCAGGCCGATTCATCCGCCATCACCGGCACGTCGATCCGCCGGGCCACCTCTGCCAGCGCGCGGGCTCCCCGCATCGGCTGCTCGCACAGGAAGATGCCGGCCTCCGCCACCTGCCGGCGGGTGACGCCCACGGCCTCGGCCACGCTCGCGTAGCCCTCGTTGGCGTCCACGCGGATCCGAACGTCGTCGCCCAGATGCTCGCGCAGGCGTCGCACGAGGCGGACGTCCCGCTCGGGATCCACGCCGGTCTTGACCTTGATCGTCCCGATGCCCTCGGCCACCGCGCCTTCGGCCTCGTCCAGGGCGGGATCGTCGTCCATGATCCCCAGGGAGTGGCAGACCTCGACCCGATCTCGGACCCGCCCGCCGAGCAGCGTCGAGACCGGGACCCCGAGGGCCCGGCCGGTCAGGTCGAAGCAGGCGATGTCCAGGGCGGCCTTCGCGTAGGGGTTCCCCTTCACCACCGAGTCCATCGCCCCGTGCAGGACCGCCGGCTCGAGCGGGGACCGTCCCTCGATCGCCGGCCACAGGTGGTCTCGGATCATCAGCTCTGCTGTGTTCGGGGCCTCTCCCGAGTAGCGCATGTGCGGCCCGCCCCAGGTGGGGATGGCCGGCGCCTCGCCCCAGCCGACGTGGCCCTCGTCGTCACCCAGGCGGACCAGCAGATGGCTGCCGATCGGCGTGCTCATCTTGCCGGCCCAGTTGTGGGCCCGACGCTTCGGCAGGTCGACGATGAACGTCTGGATCGAAGTGAGCTTCACTGGTGCAGCTCGATCTTGTTCCCGTCCGGGTCCAGGAAGTACAGGGTCGTCCCGTACGGGCCGGGACCGGGACCCTTGACGATCCGCCCCCCGGCGCCACGGACGCGCTCGGCCACGGCCTCGACGTCGCTGACCCGGAACGCGATGTGCTCCACGGGACCGGGCGGCTCGGGCCCGCCCTGGGTGAGCCCCAGGCCCTGCTCGGTCACGGTCAGGTCTCGGCCGTCGGCCAGGGTCGCCCGCTTGCGGACCACGAAGCCCAGCCCGTTCACGTAGAAGGCCTCGGCCCTGGCCAGGTCCGAGACCTGCAGCAGCAGGTGATGCAGGCCGAAGACCCGAGCCGGGCGGGGAGGGCCCGGCTCGCGGTCCACGCCCAGGACGCCGGCACGACCCCAGTTCTGGGGCGTGCTCTCCTGGAGCACCACGTGCAGCCCGGAGGGATCGGCGTCGGCGTGGTCCACCATCGCCTTGGTGATCGCGGCGACCAGGGCCCGCTTCTGATCGAGCGTCCGTCCTTCCCACAGCTGGACCGTGACGACCGGCATCAGCCGGTGCCCTTGGCATCGAGCATCTCGATCTCCTTCCGGGTGCGTTCGATGTGCCGGCGCATGGCTCGCGCCGCCCCCACCGGATCACCAGAGTTCACGGCCTTCGCGATGCGGCGGTGGTCCTCCAGGGAGCGCTCCGGCCGGCCGGGCATCGCGAACATCGCGAAGCGCGAGGTCTCCAGGACCCCGTTCAGCTCGTGGATCAGTCCGGCCAAGATCGCGTTGCCGCTGCGGTCGGCGATCAGGCCGTGGAACGCCACGTCGGCCTTCACCCGGGCCTCGAGGTCCTCGTCATCGGCCACCGCGGTTATGGGCTCGGCCTCCGCACGCGAGCGGGAGGCCGCCGAGGCCGCCGCGGCCGCCTCCAGCACCTCGCGGACGTCCAGGAGATCGAGCACCTCGTCCTGATGCGACCGGAGCCACCCGCGCAGCAGCGTCCCGCTCGGCTCGGTGGCGTCCTCCAGCACGATCGCGCCCCGGCCCTGACGCACCTCCACCGCGCCTATGAGCTCGAGGATCCGCAGCCCCTCGCGAATGCTCGGCCTGGACACCCCGAACGCCTCCGCCAAGCGCCGCTCGGAGGGCAGCCGATCGCCCGGTGCGAACTCACCGGCGCGGACGGCGGCGAGCAGGCCGTCCACCACGCCGCGGGAGAGCCGCTGGTTCCTCAGGGCCTGCACCATCGCCGGTGTACTTGTAAGGTGGTCAGACCACTTCCGTCAAGTCGGGTACGATACGGCCCCATGGCGGGCTCCCCGGAGGACGTGGCCGACGCGAAACGTCTGCTGACCGGGCGAGGCAGGTTCGTGGCGGACGTGGCGGTGCCCGGAGCCGTCTCGATGACGGTGGTCCGCAGCCCGATCGCCCACGGACGTCTCCGAGCCACCTCGGTGGATCGAGCCCGGGGGCTTCCCGGCGTGGTGGCGGTGCTCACACGCTCCGACCTGGACGGGGTGCCCGCCATCCCCATCCGCAACTTCGCCGTGCCCGGCATGGAGGACCACCTGCAACCCGTGCTGGCCGGGGGCGAGGTCCGCTACGTGGGCGAGCCGGTCGCCGTGGTCGTCGCCGAGGACCGGTCGGTGGCCGAGGACGCCGCTGCGGCCGTCGAGCTGGAGATGGACCTGCTGCCGGTGGCCGGCGAGGTGTCACTCGAGGGTGTCCCCGAGGATCGGGTGATGTGCCGATGGACCGGGCGCGACGGCGACGTGGACGCGGTCTTCGAGGAGGCGGCGGTCGTGGTGAGCGGATCCTTCGGCACGCAGCGGCACACCGCGGTTCCCCTCGAGACGCGGGGGATCACAGCCCGATGGGGCCGAGACGGCCTGTCGCTGTGGGGCCCGACGAAGTTCCTCTCGTTCACGCAGCGGACCGTCGCGGACTGGTTCGGGCTCCGTCCGGAGCGAGTGCATCTTCACCGGGTGGACGTGGGCGGCATGTTCGGCGTCCGCGGGGAGCTGTACCCGGAAGACTTCCTCGTCCCGTGGGCGGCCGCCGTGGTGGGGCGGCCGGTCCGATGGGTGGAGGACCGACAGGAGCATTTCGGGGCCGCGAACCACGGGCGGGAGGTGCGGTACCGGTTCGAGCTGGCCGCCGCCGACGGCCGGCTGCTCGCCTTCCGCGCCCGGGTCGTGGTGGACATGGGAGCGTACGTGCGCCCGGCGGGCGGGCGGGTCCCTCTCCTGGTGATCGAGGAGCTGCCCGGCCCGTACCACTGGCGGGCCTTCGAAGCGATGTGCGAGGGGATCGTGACGAACAAGACCCCGGTGGGCACGATCCGGGGCCCCTCCGCCCTGGAGTCGACGTTCGTGCGGGAGCGGGCCATCGATCTGGTGGCCGAGCGGTTGGGGGTCGGCTCGGCCGAGGTCCGCCGGGCCAGCCTGATCGACCACGGCGGGCGGCCCTACAGGCGCTCCTTCGGCGAGCAGATCCACCCCCAGGTGCTGGAGCCCGCCGACTACCGACACATGTTCGACCGGTTCCTGGCGTCCACCGGCTACGCGGCACGCCGGGAGGACGCCGCCCGACGCCGCGATCGCGGCGAGCCGGCCGGGGTGGGGCTGGCGTGCTTCCTGGCGCATTCCGCCTTGGGGGAGGAGGAGCACGCGAGCGTGGCGCTGGGGACGGATGGGACGATCGAGCTGGCCACGCGGGCCACCGAGGTCGGACAGGGGATCGATCGGCTCCTGCGACGGGTGGCCGCGGAGGCGCTCGAGATGGATCCGGAGCGGATCCGGGTCCGCTCCGGCACCACGGACGGCACGCCGCCCGGCAGGGGGACGTTCGCCAGCCGATCGGCGGTCTTCGCCGGCCACGCGGTGCGCGACGCCTGTGGGCACCTGATCGATCAGGCCAGGACGAAGGCGGCCAAGGAGCGCGACGCCGAGCCCGAGTCGTTCGTGCCGGGGGTCGGCGGTCTGCGGAGCGGGGAGATCTTCGTCTCCTGGGAGGATCTGGCACCGCTGGACGCGGACGGCGTGCACGTGGCTCGGCGCCCCGCGTTCGGGTTCGGTGCCCACGTGGCGGAGGTCGCGCTCGATCGGGCGACGGGAGCGCTTCGGGTGGAGGGCCTGGCGGTGGGCTACGACTGCGGGTACGCACTCGATCCCCATGGGCTCCGGGCGCAGCTCGTGGGGGCGACCGCCTTCGGCTTCGGCGATACGGTGTTGGAGGAGCTGGTCTACGACCGCGATGGCCAGCTGCTGTCCGCCACGCTGATGGACTACCTGCTGGCCACGGCCGCCGAGACGCCCAGCATCGAGGCGATGGTCCTGAGCACCTCCTCGGATCCGCGGGCCGCCAAGGGGGCCGGAGAAGCCGGGGTGCTGGGGGTGGCCGGCGCCATCGCGAACGCGGTGGCGGACGCGGCCGAGGCTCGCGCCGGCGGCCTCACCGTCCTGCCGCTGTCCCCCGAACGCTTGGCGAGCGAGCTCGGATCGGCCCCGTCCCCCCGACGAGGATCCGCGTGAACCGGGACGTCGCGAAGCGGGTGGCCGAAGCGGCCGAGGCGAACGATCTGGATGCGGTCGTGGCGCTGAGCCCGGAGAACGTCGCCTACCTCCTGGGGTTCGTGGTGCCCTCGCAGCCCTCGATGCGATGGCGGCATGCCGGGGTGGTCCTCACTCGGGAGGCACGCTCGGGCATCCTGGCCGTGGACATGGAGGCCGCCACCGTCCGCGAGCGCGAGCCCGACGCCGACATCCGCGTGTGGCACGAGTTCGGGCACGACGCGGTCGATGTCCTGATCGACCTCCTCCGCGACCTGGGACTGACCGGTTCGCGTGTTGGCATCGAGACCGAGTACGTGCCGGCACGGGACATGGACGCGCTCCGCTCGGGGCTCCGGGGGGTCCGGTGGGAGCCGGCCGGGGCCCTGTTCGGTCGCTCGCGGATGATCAAGACGCCGCGCGAGGTGGAGCTCATGCGGGGGCTGAGTCGCCTGACCGATCGGGCCATCTGGGAGGCGCTGGGCTCGGTCCGCGAGGGCGATACCGAGCGCGACCTGGCCGCCGCGGTGACCGGTGCACTGTACCGTCTGGGCGCCGAGCGCCACGACCTGCTGATCGTGGCCAGCGGCGAGCGCAGCCGGCTGCCGAACGTGGGTCCGACGGACCGGGTCCTGCGCAGCGGCGACCTGGTGCGGCTGGA
>DASQQQ010000064.1:0-8399 GCA_035643355.1 Actinomycetota bacterium
CGATGCTCGTGGAGGGGCCGAAGACGCACTCGGGCCTCACGGACCTGCGCGTGACCGACGCCGGCCACGTGGCCGAGGGCCGCTGACGGGGAGGCGTCAGACGGGCCGCGCCGCCGGTGGGTGGCCGTTCGAGCGTTCGGCCTGAGCCTCGAGGTCCGGCAGGACCACCAGCGGCTCCGAGCCCTCGCCGGGGGTGGCACCCTCCGCGCTGTCGGCGCGGGCCTGCCAGAGCTTGGCGGCCAGGTCCTCCACCGTCGCCTCCAGGCTCCGGCCGTGCGCCACTTGACGCAGGAACAGGCGTCGTGAAGTGGCCAGCTCGACCCGGAGCTCGTCCAGCAGCCCGTCCCGTGCCGCCAGGGTGGCTCGAGCCTCCTGGGCCGAGCGAGCCGCGACCTCCAGCTCGGCATCGAGCTCCGCGCAGCGAGCCTCCGCCGCCTGGGTCCGTTGCGTGAGCGCATCCGCGCGCTGCTCGGCGGCGGCGGCGCGTCCGGAAGACTCGCTCAGCTCACGCTCGCGGGCCGCGAGGGACAGCCGGACGCTCCGGGCCGAGTAGCCGAACAGTCCGCGTCGCAGCCGGGGAGCGTTCATCGGGGACCTCCTGTCGATCGCCAAGCGCCACAGGGGGATTCTCCGACCGTTCGCGGGGTGGTTCAAACACCGCCAACGGGAGGTTGGGTCCGCTATCGAGCGGCTTCCCGGATCACCCCGCCCGCAGCCAGATCGGTCCCCGCTCGCTGGTCGGATCGCTGGGCCTCCGGCACGATGATGGGCCGTGGTGCCCCTGCCTGGGCGTGGGCCGACTGGTCGCCCGATGGGATCGGCGACCCCCCGGGGACGTCGCCGATATCGCGGAGCCTTCGGTTGAGCTCGTCCAGAGCGCTCGCAGCCGGTTCCAGGACCTCGCGGATCTGCTCCGCGAGGTCGGCGGTCCGTCTGCGCGTCTCCCTCAGCCACCCCCCGAGGTCCCCCAGGGTGGGCTCGGCGCTCCTTCGCCATGCCATCAGCTGGTCGGTCTCCATCCGGACCTGCTGCTGTACCCGTTCGAGCTCTTCCAGCTCCTCCTCGCCCTTGAGCCGGGCGGATTCCACGATCTTCGTGACGGCCATCTCGGCGGCTCGGAGCGCACCAGCCACCTCTTCGGTCAGGGGATCCGCCTCCTGGAGCGACACGGTCACGTCCGCCCCCCCGGGCTGACCGCCCAGGGCCTCGATCTCCGTCCGCAGGCGGTCCCGGTCGGCCCTGACCCGATCGAGCTCCCCGCTCAGCTGCACCACCCGATCGCGCAAGGCGTCCCGTTCCGGGCCCAGGAACCTCATCCGAGCTTCCAGCTCGGAGACACGGAGCTCGGCCGCCTGCAGCCGGCCGGTGTAGTCGCCGACCTCGTTGCGGGCGGTGCGGAGCGCCAGATCCAGGCGGGCCGCCCTGGCTTCGACGTCGAGCACCCGTCGCTCATCTCGGGTCGCGTCCCGCAGCTTGGCCTGGAGCGATGCGATCTGGGCTTCAGCAGCTTCGGCCCGCTCCGTGAGCTCGGCCACGTGCCGTCGGGCGTCTTCGAGCTCTGCGTGGAGCCGCTCCGCATGGTCGAGAGCGTCCCGCGCCTGCCTGGACGCCCTCCGGGCGATCTGGTCACGGTTCGACAGGAGCTCGTGCACGCTCCGGCGCGAGTACCCCACGCCTCGTTTCAGGGGAGGCAGGTCCAAGCGGTCGGGCGGCCATGCGTCGCCCGGGCGATCGGTGCCCCCACCGGAGGTCATGACTTCGGGACCTCCCTCAGCGGGTCCGATCCCCCGGCCCCCAGCGGTGGCCCATCGGTGGATGCCTCCGTGGTCGCTGTCCCATCGTCGCCCCGGAGGTCCAGGCCGCCGCCTTCGCCGCCTTCCGGTCCGCCGAACGCACCTGCCTCCGGCGCGCCTGCCTCGGGCGCACCCAGCTCGGGCGCATCGCCTTCATCCGGTTCCGGTCCGCCGGACGCACCGGGTTCGGGGGAGCCCTGGGGTCCCGTTTCCCCGGCCTCGTTCAGTCCCTCCAGCTGTTCCCCCAGCACCTGCATGGCGGCGGTGATGGGATGAACCGCCTCCTGGACCCGCTCGCCGAACCGCATCGCGTGGAGCTGTGCGTCCTCGATCGCGCTCCTGATCACCTCGACCTGCGGTGCCAGGCGATCTCGCCACTGAGCGAGACGGTCGATATCGGCTCGGACCTGATCCCTGGCTCGCTCGGCCTCCTGCAGTTCCCGATGGACCTCCTCCAGTTCCTGCTGGACCCTGGCACGTCCTCCCTCCATGACCCTGGCCACGACCTCTTCGGCCGCGCGCAGCACGTCGGTGACCTCGTCGGGGGTCGAGGGGTCGGAGATCGACGGAGTGATGTCCATCCTGGCCTGCGCGGCCTCCAGCTCCGAGGTCAGCTCTTCGATCCTGGATTCGGTGCTGCTGGCACGCTCGCTCTCGCTGACGAGGTCGCGGCGGGCGGTGAGCAGGTCCTGGCGAAGCTCGTCCAGCTCCGCCACGTACTGGTCGGCTCGGTGTTCGGCGGCCTGCCGGCGGCGTTCCTCGTCGGCCAGACCGCTCCGCGCTTGTTCCAGCTCCCCCCGGGACCGGGTCAGGTCGTCCTGCGCCTGCTCGAGCTGTGTCCGGACCTCGGCGAGCGCCCGCTCCCGGTCCTCGACGTACTCTGGGCGGGGCATGTTGGCCCGCACGGTCTCCAACTCACGCTCGAGGTCGGCGATACGGGCCTCAGCGATCTTCGCGCTCTCCGAGGCGACCGCCAACATCTGTTCGCGATCGGCCAACATCTGTTCGCGATCGGCGAGGAGCTTCTGCACGTCCTCCGGTGAATAGCCCATGAATCGTCGCTTCAGCTCCGGCTCCTCCGCCGGATACTCTCGTTCTTCCATAGGGTCTGGTTCCCTCCCGGCTCGGGCAGGCCGTGCAACGATTATTCGACCTCTGGCTGAGGACTTCAATCACCTGGAAGAGCCGCGGTCAGCTGGAAGAGCCGCGGCACCCCATCTGGCCTACATCATCGCGATCTTCCGCGGTGACGGGGCGCTGTCGAGGCTCTCCGCCAACGGGACCCGCGGGGTGCGGCACGGCCACAGGCGGTCCGGCGCCAAGGCCACATCGTGGTACCTTCCAGGCATGTAGGTGGTCCCGACGCCCACCCCGGGTGGGCGTCTCGTGCTATCTGGGGGAGAGGATGGAGATCGAGATCGGCGCCGGCAAGGCGGCCAGACGCGCGTACGGGTTCGACGAGGTGGCGATCGTGCCCTCGCGGCGGACCCGGGACCCCGACGACGTCGACATCTCCTGGGAGATCGATGCCTACCGGTTCGACCTGCCGATGATGGCCGCGGCCATGGACGCGGCGGTCTCGCCGGCCACCGCGATCGAGGTCGGCAGGCTGGGCGGACTGGCGGTCATGAACCTGGAAGGGCTCCAGACCCGGTTCGAGGACCCCGACCCCGCCTTCGAGGAGATCGCCCAGCTGCCGGACGAGAAGGCCACCCGCCGGATGCAGGAGCTCTACAGGGAGCCGGTGAAGGACGAGCTGATCACCCGGCGGATCCGAGAGATCAAGGAGGCCGGGGTCATCGCCGCCGCCTCGCTCACCCCCCAACGGGTGGGGCGGTACGCGAAGCTGGTCCTGGACGCTGAGCTGGACATCCTGGTGATCCAGGGGACCGTGGTCTCGGCGGAGCACGTCTCCTCCCGCACCGAGCCGCTGAACCTGAAAGAGTTCATCGCCGGGTTCGATCTGCCGGTGATCGTGGGGGGCTGCGCCTCCTACCAGACCGCCCTGCACCTGATGCGTACCGGCGCGGTGGGTGTGCTGGTGGGCGTGGGCCCCGGGAACGCTTGCACCACGCGCGGCGTGATCGGCGTCGGTGTGCCCCAGGCCACCGCCATCGCGGACGCCTCGGCGGCGCGTTCGGAGCACCTGCGCGAGACCGGCCGCTACTGCCACGTGATCGCCGACGGCGGCATGCGGACCGGCGGGGACATCGCCAAGGCCATCGCGTGCGGGGCCGACGCCGTGATGATCGGCTCGCCCCTCACCCGGGCCTACGAGGCGCCGGGGCGCGGCTATCACTGGGGGATGGCCACCTTCCATCCCACCCTGCCCCGGGGGGCCCGGGTGAAGACCCAGCAGGTGGCCTCGCTGGAGGAGATCCTGGTGGGGCCGGCGCACGAGAACGACGGGACGTTCAACCTGTTCGGCGCCCTGGCCACCTCCATGGCCACCACCGGCTACGCCACGATCAAGGAGTTCCAGAAGGCCGAGCTGGTGGTGGCACCCTCGATCAAGACCGAGGGCAAGACCTACCAGCAGGCCCAGCGCGTGGGGATGGGCCACTGAGCCGGAGCCGGTCTGGGGACGTCCCTCTCCATTGACGGCGATATGGCTCCAGCGTATGGTTTTCTGGATGAAGACGACCCTGAACCTCGACGACGATCTGATGCGGCAGGCGAAGAAGCGTGCGGTGGAGGAAGGAACGACACTGACCCACGTGGTGGAGGAGGCGCTTCGGGCCGCGCTCGCGACGCGAGGGCGGTCGCCGCGGCGCACCGTCCGGTGGGTGGTGGTCGACGGCGGCCCCCCCCGCGTCGATGTGGCGGACCGCGACGCGCTCTACGACGTGATGGAGCGGCCGGACTGATCGCCATCGACACGAACATCCTGGTCTACGCCCACCGCCGCCAGGCGCCGCAGCACCAACGCGCGCTCGAAGCTCTCCGCCAGCTGGTCGTGGGACCCGCAGCCTGGGGGGTGCCGGTCTTCGTGGCCGGTGAGTTCCTGCGCGTGGTGACCCATCCGAGGCTCTTCGATCGCCCGTCGAAGCTGGAGGACGCGCTCGCCGCGCTCGACGGACTCCTTTCCAGCGGAACCGCTCGACTGCTCCTTCCCGGGGAGCGGTACTGGTCGATCCTGCGGGAGACCGCGCTCGACGGCCGGGCGAGCGGGAACCTGCTGTTCGACGCGCAGATCGCAGCCGTCTGCATCGAGCACGGCGTGACCACGATCATGACCGAGGATCGCGACTTCCGCCGGTTCTCGCGCATGCAGGTCCTGCCGCTGCTTTGAGCCTGCTACCGTTCGCCCATGGCTGACGCGCGGCCGGTCCTGGTCGTCGATCTCGGTGCCCAGTACGCGCAGCTGATCGCGCGCCGGGTGCGGGAGTGCCACGTGTATTCCGAGGTCGTCCCGCACGACGTCTCGGCCCAGGACCTGAGAGCCAGGGGGCCAGCGGGGATCATCCTGTCGGGCGGACCGGCGTCCGTGTACGAGGCGGGGGCGCCGGACGTGGATCCGGAGCTGTTCCATCTGGGCGTCCCGGTCCTCGGGATCTGCTACGGGCATCAGCTCATGAGCCGGGCCCTGGGCGGCGAGGTGGCTGCCACCGGGATCCGGGAGTACGGGCGCACGGAGCTGGCCGTGGACGAGCCCGGCGTCCTGCTCGAGGATCTGCCGCCCCGGGACACGGTCTGGATGAGCCACGGCGATGCCGTGAGCGCAGCCCCGCAGGGCTTCCGGGTCACCGCCCACACGACCTCCACACCGGTCGCGGCGATGGAGGATCGCCAGCGCGGCCTGTTCGGCGTGCAGTTCCACCCCGAGGTGGCGCACACGCCGAAGGGCATGGACGTGATGAAGCGGTTCCTCTACGACGGCTGCGGGCTGCTGCCCGACTGGACGCCGGCGAACGTGATCGAGAGGTCGGTGGCCCGGATCCGCCACCAGGTGGGGGACCGCAAGGTGATCTGCGCCCTGTCGGGCGGCGTGGACTCCGCGGTGGCCGCCTTGCTGGTGTACAAGGCGGTCGGCGAGCAGCTCACCTGCGTGTTCGTCGACACCGGCCTGCTGCGCGAGGGCGAGCCGGAGCAGGTGGAGGAGGCCTTCGGCCGCCACTTCCGTGTGCCCCTGGTGCACGTGAAGGCCGCGGAGCGGTTCCTGGACCGGCTGGCCGGGGTCACCGACCCCGAGGACAAGCGCAAGCGGATCGGCGAGGAGTTCATCCGGGTGTTCGAGGAGGCGGCCGCACCGATCGGCGCCGGACTGCTGGTCCAGGGCACGCTGTACCCGGACGTGATCGAGTCGGGCTCTCGCACGGCGGCCACGATCAAGAGCCACCACAACGTGGGCGGCCTGCCCGAGGACCTCTCCTTCGAGCTGGTGGAGCCGCTGCGGGACCTGTTCAAGGACGAGGTGCGGCGGGTGGGCTCGGAGCTCGGGCTGCCCGAGGAGATCGTCTGGCGTCAGCCCTTCCCGGGCCCGGGGCTGGCGGTGCGGATCGTGGGCGAGGTGACGGCCGAGCGCCTCGAGATGGTCCGGGCGGGGGATGCGATCGTCCGCGAGGAGATCCGCCGGGCCGGCCTGGAGCGCCCGATCTGGCAGGCCTTCGCGGTGTTGCTGGGCGAGGTCCGAAGCGTGGGCGTGATGGGCGACGGGCGGACCTACCAGCACCCCGTGGTGGTCCGGGCCGTGACCAGCGAGGACGCCATGACCGCCGACTGGGCCCGCCTGCCGGCCGAGGTGCTCGACCGCATCGCGACCCGGGTGATCGGCGAGGTTCGGGGCGTCAACCGGGTCGCCTACGACGTCACCTCCAAGCCGCCCGGCACGATCGAGTGGGAGTGAGCCGTCACCGCCGGCCTACGCGGCGGCCCGCCCGCTGGGGTCCTCCTCAGCCTCCTGGGCCGGGGTAGGAGGTCGTCGCCACGCCAGGACACCCGCTCCCACGAGCAAGCCAAGCGTCACCGAGGCCGCGAACCATCCCCATCCGTACAGCCACCATCCGAAGGCGCGGTCCACCGAGAAGGCACCGGGACCGATCAGGGAGAAGATCCCCGTCCCGATCCCCAGCACGAGCGGGTACTCGATCCCGCTCGGCTGGTTGTGGTTCCAGAAGCTCCGCCCGTGACCCGCGACGGCGACGTTGGCGAACAGCCCCACGAAGGCCAAGGACACGATCGGCGTGAGCAGCCCCGCCGCGAGCCCGATGCCACCGAGCCCCTCGGTGAGCCCGGCCAGGACGGCCATGATCTTGCCCCTGGGGTAGCCGATCATCTCGAAGTAGCCCCCGGTGCCCTCGATGCCGTAGCCGTTGAACCACCCGAGGAGCTTCTGCGCTCCGTGCGAGGCGAGCAGCGCCCCGAGGAACACCCTCAGGAGCAGCATCCCACCGTCGATCGCGTGCCCCATCCTCGATCCCTCCTTCCGCGGCCCCACATCGCCCTCGATGTGATCGGCGCCCCTTCCTGGAACCGGACTTCGGTCCGGTTATGCTCGATCAGTGAGAACGGCGAAGGGGGAGCCTTCATTCCCGATCCTGGGGCAGGAACCGTCGGAGCGCGCCGACGCCGCCCGCAATCGCGAGCGGGTGATCGCCGCGGCGGAGCGCCTGTTCGAGGAACGGGGGTTCCGGGACGTCTCCATGGACGATGTGGCCGAGACGGCAGGGGTGGGCAAGGGGACGGTCTACCGGCGCTTCGGGGACCGCGCCGGGCTCGCCCTTGCGCTCCTCGGTCGAGCCGAGGCCCTGTTCCAGCAGCGGATCTTGACCGGGCCGCCGCCGCTGGGACCGGGCGCGCCACCCGAGGAGCGGCTGGTCGTGTTCCTACGCGCGCTCGCCGGCCTGGTGCACCGGTACCTGGACCTGCATGTCATGGCCGAGTCCGGGGACCCGGTCACTCGGTTCGGGAGCGCCATCTACGCCTTCTACCGGGAGCACGTGCGTCTGCTGATCGCTGAGATCCGCCCCGAGCTCGACGCTGCGTGCCTGGCGGACGCGCTGCTCGCCCCGCTGGACGCGGGGCTCATGCGGCACGCCGCGGACCGCGACGTCTCGCTCCGACGGATGAAGGATGCCCTCGAACGCGTGGCGCGCGGCGCCTTGGCGGTCTGAGGTGCGGGTGGGTGAAGCCCTCGCATGGGTCGCTCCGGTAGCAGACCAGCGTCGACGGGCCTACGGAACGTATTCGAGGATCCGTCCCAGATCGCGGAAGCCGACGGCCGCGTAGATGCCTTCGGCCATCGGCGTGGACTGCAGACTGGCGGTTCGACATCCGCGCGCGAGCACGTCGTGAACGTGGAGCGCCGTCAGCGCCGTACCGAGACCGCCTCGCCGTGCGTGCTCGATCGTGCCCAGGTTGTAGATCCCGCGATCGCCGGCGTGATCGAAGGCCATGGCCGTCGCGACGTTCTCGTCGCGGAGGCCCGCCAGCAGGATGTGGTAGGCGTGGGGGTCGGCACGGGCGAGGAACTCCGGTGGCGCTCCGAGGATGCGCAGGTACTCGGACCGATCTGGCGCCCCGAGCTCGATCCGCGGCCGAGGCAGGCGGACGTCCCCGAGCGCCATGCCCATGGCGCGGGTCGTGGTGTCGAGCCTGTAGCCGCGA
>DASQQQ010000065.1:0-5025 GCA_035643355.1 Actinomycetota bacterium
GGCGGGGCGTGCGAGATCGCGATCCACGCGCGCAAGGTCTTCGTGATCATGCGGCAGGCCCAACGCTCGTTCGTGGACCGGCTGCACTTCCGCACCAGCCCGGGCCACTCGGGCGATCCCGAGCACGACCGGCAGCGCGGCTGGACCGGCAGCGGCCCCACCTCGGTGGTCACGGACCTGGGCACCTACACCTTCGACGACGCCAGCGGCGAGATGACGCTGGCCACCCTGCACCCGGGGGTGAGCCTGGACGAGGTCCGTCAGAACATGGGCTGGGAGCCGAAGGTGGCGCCCGAGCTCGGACGCACGCCGGAGCCGACCCCGGACGAGCTCCGGCTCCTGCGCGAGGAGCTGGATCCTCGGGGCGTGTACACCAAGTGAGGAGCGATGCCATGGGCCACGTCTTCCACCGGGTGCTCACCCGCGAGCTGCCCACCGCCGTCCGGGCCGAGGGCGTCTGGATCGAGGACGCGGCGGGGCGACGCTACCTGGATGGGGCCGGCGGCGCCATCGTGGTGAACCTGGGGCACGGCGACCACGTCGTGGTGGAGGCCATGGCCGAGCAGTCCGGGCGGCTGCCGTACGTGCACGGCACGATGTTCACCACGGACGCCTTGGAGGCCTACGCGGACGACCTGGCGCCGCTCCTGCCGATGGACCATCCGCGGATCTACCCGGTGTCGGGCGGCAGCGAGGCCGTGGAGACGGCCATGAAGCTCGCGCGCACGTACCACCTGGCCCGAGGCGACGAGGAGCGTTCCGTCGTGATCGGCCGGCGCGCCTCGTACCACGGGAACACCCTGGGGGCGCTGGACGTCGGGGGCAAGGAGGCGCTGAAGCGGCCCTACCTCCCCTGGCTCGGGCGGTTCCCTCAGGTCGCGGCGGCGTACGAGTACCGGTGCTCGATGCCGGATCACCCCCTGGCCTGCGGGGAGCGCCATGCGGAGGAGCTCGACCGCACCATCCGAGAGATCGGACCGCGGCGGGTGGCCGGGTTCATCGCAGAGCCGGTGGCGGGCGCCACGCTGGCCGCGGCCGTCCCCACCGACGACTACTGGCCGGCGATGGCCGATGTCTGCCGCCGACACGGCGTGCTGCTGATCGCGGACGAGGTCATGACCGGGTTCGGCCGGACCGGGCGGTGGTTCGGGATGGATCACTGGGGGATCCGGCCGGACATCCTCACCTGCGGCAAGGGCTCGACCAGCGGGTACTGGCCCTTCGGGTTCGCCGCCGCCAGTGGGGAGGTCTTCCAGACGGTCCGCGGCCGCGGCTTCGTGCACGGGTTCACCTGGTCGCACAACGGCGTGGGGGCGGCCACCGCGCACGCCGTGCTGCGGCGGCTCCGAGACGGCGATCTGGTCGAGGCCTCGCGCGTGCAGGGGGAGCGGCTGTTGAAGGATCTGAGCTCGGCCCTGGAGGACGTGCCGATCGTGGGCGACGTCCGCGGCATCGGCCTGATGATCGGGATCGAGCTGGTGGCCGATCGGGAGACCCAGGGGCCCTTCGCCCGGGCCAAGCAGGTGACCGAGCGGGTGGTGGCCGCGGCCAAGGAGCTCGGGCTCCTCCTGTACTCGAGCACCGGCCACGTGGACGGCAGGGATGGCGACCTGGTGATGCTCGGACCACCGTTCGTGATCTCCGACCAGGAGTGCGCCCTGGTGGTGCAGTGGACGCGCGAGGCCCTGACCGCCGTGGCGGCGACCTGACCGGTGAGTGACCGGGTCGCCCTCGTCCGGTGCCCCGAGGCCAGGATCTACGACCACGGACCCCAGCACCCGCTCCGCCCCCAGCGCGTCCTGTACACCTGGGACCTGATCGACGCCTGTGGGCTCCCCGAGCTCCCGAACGTGATCGAGGTTCCCTGCCGCCCGGCCACCGACGACGAGCTCGGGAGGGTGCATACCGACCCCTTCATCGACGCCACCAGGCGGGCCGGTCACGGTGAGGAAGGGGACTGGTGGCGGTACGGCTACGGGCCCGGTGACAATCCCATCTTCCCCGACATGCACGAGGCCGGCGCGCTGGTGGCCGGGGCGTCGCTGGTCGCCGCCGAGGTCGTGCACCACGGGGAGGCCGAGCACGCCTTCAGCGCCGCCGGGGGCCTGCACCACGCGATGCCCGCCAAGGCCTCGGGGTTCTGCGTCTACGACGACCCGGCGATCGCCATCACGTGGCTGTTGGACCAGGGGGTCGAGCCGATCGCGTACGTGGACGTGGATGTGCATCACGGCGACGGGGTGCAGGCCATCTTCTACGACGACCCTCGCGTGCTGACCGTCTCGATCCACGAGTCCGGCGAGTTCCTGTTCCCCGGATCCGGGTTCGTCACCGAACGGGGACTGGCCGGCGCGGAAGGGACGAAGGTGAACGTGCCTCTGCCTCCCAGGACCACCGACGAGGCCTGGCTCACGGCGCTGCGCGAGATCGTCCCCTCGGTCCTCCGAGCCTGGAAGCCGAAGGTGCTGGTCACGCAGCTCGGGTGCGACTCCCACCACACCGATCCGCTCGCGCACCTCCGCCTGACCACCAGAGCGTACCGGGAAGCCGCGGCGCTCCTGCACGCCCTCGCGCATCAGACGGCGGGCGGCCGGTGGGTGGCCACCGGGGGCGGCGGCTATCAGTGGGCCCGCGTGGTCCCTCGGGCCTGGACCCTGTACTTCGGCGAGATGTGCGGGCACCAGCTGCCCGACGCCGTGCCGGAGGCCTGGATCGAGAAGGTGGAGTTCGACATCCGGTCCTGGGTGCCCACCACGTTCAGCGAGGATCCGGTGCCGAACGACGTGCTGGACCCCGAGACCGAGTCCGTGATCCGGCAGGTCAAGGCCACCTGTTTCCCCTTCTTCGGGCTGCCCGTCTGATCCTGGCCTGGCCGCGCGTGGCCCCGGGAGGCGGGGAACGCCCGGGTATCCTCGAAGGGATGCCTCGACGGGCCAAGCTCGTGTGCACCCTCGGGCCCTCCACCGCCACGGAGCCCTCCGTTCGGGCCCTGGCGGAGGCGAGGACGGACGTCTTCCGGGTCAACTTCTCGCACGGCGACCCCGCCTCACATGCGGAGCTCGTCCGCCTGGTCCGCTCGCTGGCCGAAGCGCTCGGGCGCGACCTGACGGTCATGGCCGACCTTCCCGGTCCGAAGATCCGCTTGGGCGAACTGACCGAGGGGTCGCTCCACCTCGACGCCGAGCATCCCTTCGTGCTTCGCGCGGACGGTGCTCCGGGCGACGTGTCCGGGGCCCCCACGACCTACGCGGGCCTGGCCGACGACGTCCGCGAGGGCGATCGGGTCCTGTTGGCCGACGGGGCGGTGGAGCTCGTGGTCCGCGCCACGCGGGGGCGGGACGTGATCACCGAGGTCGTGCGGGCCGGCTCGGTGCGGGCGCGGGCCGGCGTGAACGTACCGGCCGAGCGGCTGGGGCTGCCCGCCGTCACCGAACGGGACCGGGAGGGGCTGGCGCGAGCGCTCGACCTCGGCGTCGACCTGGTGGCGCAGTCATTCGTCCGTCGAGCCGAGGACGTCCGCACGCTCCGCGAGCTCATGGGCGACCGGTCGGTGCCCATCGTCGCGAAGATCGAGACCCGCCCGGCGATCGAGGCGATCGATGCCGTGCTGGACGAGGCGGACGCCCTGATGGTGGCCCGCGGTGATCTCGGCGTGGAGCTGCCCATGGAGCAGATCCCGGTCCTGCAGAAGGAGCTGCTGGTGAGGGCCCGGTCGACGGGCAAGCCGGCGGTCGTCGCGACCCAGATGCTGGAGTCGATGATCCACGCGCCCCGTCCCACGAGGGCCGAGGCAAGCGACGTGGCCAACGCCGTCCTCGACGGTGCCGACGCCATCATGCTCTCGGGGGAGACCGCCATCGGCGAGTACCCGGTGGAAGCGGCGCGTGCGGCGGCCCGGATCGCCGAGGTGGCCGAGGAACGCGCCGGCCGGTTCCGAACCCCCGGCGAGCCCTGCCGGCACACGGAGGAGGCGGCGGCGGTGGCTCATGCGGCGGCACAGGTGGCGGCCGGTGACCCCGACGTCGTGGCGATCGCCTGCTTCACGGGGACGGGGCGGACCGCCGAGCTGCTGGCCTCCGAGCGTCCCGGGGTGCCGATCTACGCGTTCTCCTCCCATCAGCGGGTCCGGCGGATCCTCGGGCTGCGGTGGGGGGTGACGAGCCTCGCGGCCGTCTCCCCGAACGACACCGACGAGATGATCGCCGTGATGGATGCCGGACTGGTCCGCGCCGGTCTGGTCCGCGCCGGTCAGTCGGTGGTGATGGCCGCCTCCTCACCGGCGGGCAAGACCCACACGAACATGTTGAAGGTCCACCACATCGGCAGCGCCGTCCGCTGACGGCGAGCGTGTGCTCTCGGTGAGAGGGAGGAGCGGCCATGGGCTACACGCCTGAGCAGCCACGGATCCCCAAAGGCCCTCGAGCCGGAGAGGCCGAGGGACCGTGACCGCGAATGGGTTGCCGAGGATCGCGCGGAGCGTGAGATGCGCGAGCACCAGGGGTCCGCGCTCCGACGCCTGTTCAGGCGCTTCGTCGGAAGGCGGTAGTCGGCAACGCAGACGAGCTTCCCATCGCCCGGGTCGGCGTTCCGTGCTCGCTCGGCATAGAGTGAGGTCATGGGCATGCCGTTCCCACCCGACGAGCCGATCTTCGGCGAGGAGCTCGAACGGGTCGACGAGGAGTCTGCCGAGCACGCGGAGGAGCACCGCCGCGAGCACGAGGCCGAGCACGAGGACGACCGCTCCACCGAGGACGACCGTTCCACGAAGGACCGGTCCGGCACGGCCGTCTCCTGGTGGCGTCGGCTGTTCCGCCGCATGTAGCCCGGGCAGCGAGCGCTGCTATCGAGCCGGCGTCGCGCGGAACCGCCGCATCAGTCGCCGCACGCCCCGCCGGTACAGTGGCGGGGCGACCACGCGCACGACCTGCAGGGGGGCGAGCCCACGGGGCACGTTCACCTCGGGACCCCGGCCCTCCCGCACCACGTCCACGATGGTCCTGGCCACCGAGTCCGCCTCCATCACCA
>DASQQQ010000066.1:0-5483 GCA_035643355.1 Actinomycetota bacterium
CCCGCCGGTAGGACAGGGCGATCACACCCGTCCGCTCGAGGTCTCGGAGCACCTTGTTCAGGGACTGTCGCCTCACGCCTAACAGCGCCGCCAGCGATGCCTGGGGCAGCTCGACCGTGGTGCCGTTCGCCTCGTCCAGGAGCAGACTCGAGACCTGGTGACGCAGGTCCTTGCCCGAGAGCTGCAGGATCCGCCGCTCGGCGTGGACGAGCCTCCCCGCGACGCTGGAGAGCCACCGGCGCGCCAGCGCCGGACGGCTCGCGATCAGCCATTCGAAGTCGCTCGCCGGCAACCGCAGCGCGCGGACCCGGTCGATCGCGTGCGCCGAATACGGGAGCGGCATCGCCAGGATCAGGCTGATGTCGCCGTCGACCTCGCCCGGATGGACGATCTTCAGGATCGTGCGGCGCCGGCCGTCCCGCCGACTGAGCTCCACCCGCCCCTCCCGCACGATCCAGACGGCCTCCGAGGTCGCACCCTGCGCGAACAGCGCGGTCCCCGGCAGGAGCTCCTCGTGGACCAGTCGGTTGCCGAGCTCGGCCAGGTCCGTCTCGGACAGCGGCGCCCAGTCGCCGCGACCGACGCAGCGCGCCAGCCACGCGGCCTCCCGGACTATGTCATCGGCGCGACCTCGAGCCGTCGGCAGGATGCCCATGCCGAGCACAACCCCGCTCGGCCACCCGTGCTTCCCGCAGGTGCGTGGGGATACCGGCGACCCCACGGCCGGCCAGCGGTCGTCGCTCAGACGATCGCCGCGTACCACCAGCGCCACGACCACGCCGTACATCATGTGATCCACGAGGATGCCGGCTGGGGTCATGCCACCTCACCCCGGTGCCGGCTGCGCCCGGGCTTGCGATCCGAAGCCCGACGCCCGGACCGGGGACCTGGTGCTCCCGTCATGGCGGGCTCTTCGCCGTCCGTACCCTGATGTGACCCTGTGAACCGATCAGGACCGCTGGGCTCGCAGCTGCTCTGCTTCGTGGATCGCTGCGGCAGCGTTGATCAGGCCGATGTGGCTGAAGGCTTGCGGGAAGTTGCCCAGCAGCTCGCCCGTGGACCCATCGATCTCCTCGGACAGCAGGCCTACGTCGTTCACGTGGGCGATGGCCCGCTCGAAGGTCTCGCGGGCCCCCTCCAGTCGGCCCGCCATCGCCTGGGCCTGAGCGAGCCAGAACGTGCAGAGCAGGAACGTTCCCTCCTCGCCGTCCAGGCCGTCGTGCGAGCGGTACCGGTACACGAGCCCTCGCTCGTCGACCAGTCGTTCGGCGATCGCGTCGATCGTGGCCAGCATCCGGGGATCGTCCGCCTGCAGGAAGCCCACGATCGGCATCATGAGGACTGAGGCGTCCAGGTCCTCAGACCCGAACGACTGCGTGAAAGCGCCCGCTGCATCGCTCCATCCGTGCTCGAGGATCGCCCTCCGGATCTCCCCACGCGTCCGGGTCCAGTCCTCCACGCGCTCGCGTGCATCGAGCTCATGGGCCATCGCCAGGGCCCGGTCCAGGGCCACCCAGCACATCAGCTTGGAGTGCAGGAACGGCCGCCTGCCCCCCCGGACCTCCCAGATCCCCTCGTCATCTTCCCGCCATCGCTCGGCCGCGGCGTCCGCGGCGTCCTTGAGGAAGTGCCTGGTCGGACCGTCCAGCTCCTCGAACCGCTCCACGTGGACGGAGGCCGCATCCAGCAGCTCGCCGTACACGTCGAGCTGTCGCTGACCCCAGGCGCCGTTGCCGACCCGCACCGGCCGGCTGCCCCGGTATCCGCGCAGGTGTGGCAGCTCGCGCTCGGACAGATCGTGCTCGCCGCCGATGCCGAACACGATCTGTAGCTCGATGTCCCGATGCAGGCTCTCCGCGGCGGCCCCCGACATCCAGGTGAAGAACCGCTGCGCCTCCACCTGGCAGGCCGTGCGGCGCAGAGCCTGGAGCGTGAGGCTCGCATCGCGCACCCAGGCGTATCGGTAGTCCCAGTTGCGCTGGCCGCCGATCTGCTCGGGCAGCGAGGTGGTAGGCGCGGCGACGATCGCACCGGTGGGCCGGAAGGTGAGGCCCTGCAGCACCCGGCCGCTGTGCACCACCAGCTCGCGCCAGGGGCCCTCGTACCGGTCATGGGCCGCGGACCAGCGACGCCAGGTCGCTACCGAGCGCTCGATCAGACCACCGGCGGCACCTTCGTCCAGGACCTGAGGCTCCTCCTCCCAGCTCCAGGCGTGCGCGAGGGCGAAGGTCCGGGACTGCCCAGGAACCATCTCGACCACGAGCCGCGCGGAAGGCCCATCGATCTCCATGTCGCTCCCTCCCGAGAGCACCAGCAGGCTCGCACCTCCCCGGGCTCGCAGACCACCGTCGATCCGCGTGAGCAATGGCGAGATGAGCCCGAACTCGGGCCGCGGTGCGTACTCGATCCCAACGCGGACCGGGCCAGCCTCGCATCGGACCCTCCGGACCAAGACGCCGGGGGCCTCGGACCCGATCTCGTGCTCACCGGCCCACTCGCCGAGCGCACAGGCGTCCTCGAGGACCAGGATGCCCGACGCGGTCCGGAAGATCGTCTCGAGCACGAGCGTCCCCGCGATGTAGCGTCTGGACACTTCGGCCTCATCCACGGGCGCGATCGACCAGTGCCCCGCGGCGTCGTCGAGGATCCTGGAGAACACGGGAGCGGCGTCGAACCGATCGAAGCACAGCCAGTCGAGAGACCCGTTGGCCGAGACCAACGCCGAACCATGGCAGTCGGCGAGGAAGCCATGCTCACCGATCGGCGTGCGGCTCATCCCGACCTCATACCAGACGCAGGATGGCGCTCGGGCGGAAGATCGGCCCGACGGTGACCCCGATCTTCGCGCACCCGGCGTCCGGGACCCCGATGTCCGCCAGGTAGAGCTCGCCGACGACGTGGGGGGCCGCCCCGAGCCCGGTCTTGGGAAGCGCCAGCGTGAGCGTGGCGGTGGCCCGGACGCACGGATCACCCACCCGGCCGGTGCTGGCCTCCAGGCCACTCGGAACATCGAGCGCGCACACCGGCGCCCCCTGCTCGTTCGCCCACCGGATCAGCCGGGTGGCGCCACCGTGCGGATCGCCCCTCAGGGCATATCCGAGCAGGGCGTCGAGCACCAGGTCGGCTTCGATAGGCCGGAAGGCGATCGGGACGCCCATCTGCTCCAGGGTCCTCAGCTGGTGCCGCGGAACCTCTGCGAGCCGGTCGGGTCCCTCCGCCAGCGTCACCTGGACACGCACGCCGCGGTTCACCAGGTGCCGAGCCGCGACGAGGCCTCCCCCGCCGTTGCCTCCCCGGCCGGCGAGGACGACCGCCGTTCCGGGACCGAACCGAGCGAGCGCGAGCTCGGCCAGCCTGGCACCGGCGTTCTCCATCATCTGGATGAGGAGCAGCCCGAGCTGTTCCACGGCCACTCGGTCGACCTCCCGCATCTGCTCTGCGGTCAGGGCCTGGATCGAGGACGACGCCACGGTGGCGATCAGGGATCCGACTCGATGCGCAGCCATCCCACCCCTCAGATCGCGGTCGTTCCGCCTCCTCGGTAGAGGACACTCCCGCCGACGGAGGCATTCCCGTCACGGAGCCTCCTCGGCCCTTCGCTGCGGTTCGGCCCCCGATCTTGGCAGCGGGTGCTGGCACCCTCCCCGCCACGTGGGCTTCCACCCGCGACCCTTGGGCCCTGCACCCTTCCGGATGGGGCCTTGCGCGGCCACAATCCATGTCATGGCGGCACCGGTGAGGACGCGCGGGGTTCCGGCGGAGGGAACCGGACCGTCCCCACCGGGCAGGCGGTACCGGTACGTCGCCTGGGTCCTCTGGCTGCTGGCCGTCCTGGTGTACCTGGGGGCCATGGTGGCAGGAGGGTTGACCGGGTCCATGAGTTCCCAGGGCGCCGTGGACGTGGTGCTGGGGATGTCCTCCGTCCTCGGGGCGGTGGCATACGCCACGGCCGGGCTGCTCATCGTGAGCCGGCACCCGGGCCAAGCGGTCGGCTGGCTGCTGATGGCGGTGCCCCTGTCGTTCGGAGGGGCGAACCTCGTGGGCGGTCTGGCCACGTACGGGCTTGCGACTCGCCCCGGCTCCATCCCCTTCGCCAGGGCCCTGGCCTGGATCGACCGGTGGAGCCTGCTGCCGATCCTGGGGCTGATCGTTCTGCTGGTGCTGCTGTTCCCTGAGGGCCGGATCCCCTCCCGGCGGTGGCGCCCGGTGTTGTGGCTCGCCGTGGGTGCGCCGCTGGCGGCGGCGGCGGGATTCGCGCTCACCCCTGGCCGCATGACCGGATCCCTGGCCGACCTGACCTCGGTGGTGGTTGCCAACCCGCTGGGTATCGACGCGCTGGCCGCCCCGATCGGGGCGCTCACCGTGGCGGCGTCTCTGGGCTCGGTGGCGGCAGGCCTGCTGGCCGCGGGTTCCATGGTGGTCCGCTACCGCTCGTCGAAGGCGGAGGTCCGACAGCAGATCCGCTGGATGGCGCTTGTGGCCGCGATCTTCCTGGTCGCCTTCCTGCTGGAGTACCCGGTCTTCTTCCTCTCCGGCGGGGCCGACCAGGGTCTCGGGAGCGTCCTATCCAACGTCCTGTTCGCGGTCATGGCGCTGGCCATCATCCTGGGCATCCCGGCGGCATGCGCGATCGCCATCCTCAAGTACCGCCTCTACGACCTGGACGTCGTCGTTCGAAAGACCCTGGTGGTCGGCTCCCTGGCCGTGTTCTTCACGGTGGTCTACGCGGGCATCGTAGCCGGCCTGGGCGCCGTGGTCGGGTCCCGCTTCGACTCGACGGCCTCCTTCCTGGCCGCCGCCGCGGTGGCCGTGGTCTTCGCCCCGGCCCGAGACCGGGCCCGTCGCCTGGCCGACCGGCTCGTCTACGGGAGGCGGGCCACCCCGTACGAGATCCTGACCGAGTTCTCCTCCCACATGGCCTCCACCGAGGCCTCCACCGACGTCCTGTCCCGGATGGCCGAGGTCCTGGGGACGGGCACAGGTGCCAGGCGAGCCCGGGTGTGGCTGCGGGTGGGTCGGGAGCTTAGTCCGGCAGCCGCCTGGCCCTCCGACGCGCCGGCCGTGCCAGCCGCGACCCTGGCCGCCGACGGGCTCCCCGAGGTGCCCGACCAGGCGGTCTTCGAGGTGCGCCACCGTGGCGAGCTGCTGGGCGCCATCAGCGTGAGCATGCCCGAGTCGGATCCCCTCACCCCCGCCAAGGAGAAGCTGGCCCGGGACTTCGCCGCGCAGGCCAGCCTGGCCCTGCGCAACGTCCGGCTGATCGAGGAGCTACGGGCCTCCCGTCAGCGGCTGGTGGCCGCCCAGGACGAGGAGCGCCGCCGACTCGAGCGCAACATCCACGGCGGTGCCCAGCAACAGCTGGTCGCGCTGGCGGTGAAGCTGGGACTGGCCGAGGGTCTGATAGACCAGGATCCCGTGGAGGCCCGGGAGATGATCCAGGCCCTGCGAGCAGCCTCGCAGGAGGCTTTGGAGGATCTTCGCGA
>DASQQQ010000067.1:0-2492 GCA_035643355.1 Actinomycetota bacterium
CGATCGCCTCCAGCTACCGCGCGGCGGGGGTCGATCTCGAGGGGGCGAACCGCCTCAAGCGCCGGCTGGCCGCGCTTGTCGACTCCACGCGCGGTCCGGAGGTCTTGGGAGAGCTCGGGGGCTTCGGCGGATGCTACCAGATCGGGGAGCTTCCCGAGCCCGATCCGGTCCTTGTCTCGTCAGCCGACGGCGTGGGGACGAAGGTCCTGGTGGCACACTGGGCGGGCCGGCACGACACGATCGGCGAAGATCTGGTCAACCACTGCGTGAACGACCTCCTGGCGGCCGGGGCCCGGCCGCTCTTCTTTCTCGATTACATCGCCGCCGGCAAGCTCGAGTCCGATATCGTGCTGGCTCTGGTGGCCGGCCTGGCCCGCGCGTGCCGCGCCAACCGCGCCGCCCTGATCGGCGGCGAAACGGCCGAGATGCCGGATCTCTATGCCGCCGGCCACTACGACCTGGCGGGGTTCATCGTTGGGGTGGCTCCGCGGGCCCGTCTGGGCTGGCGGGCGGAGAAGGGCGACGTGGTGCTGGGGCTTCCCTCTAGCGGCCTCCACACAAACGGCTACACGCTGGCGCGCCGGCTGGTGATCGATCGGGGCGGTCACCTGCCCGACGAGGAGGTCCCATGGGGCGGCGAGACGTGGGCCGATATCCTGCTGGCCGTCCACAAGTCCTATCTGGAGGCGGTGGAGCCGCTCGTCGACGATCCCGATCTCCATGCCGTCGCTCACGTGACCGGCGGCGGCTTCGCCGGAAATCTCCCGCGCGTCCTGCCCCAAGGTCTCGCGGCGCAGCTCGAGCGCGATGCGTGGACCGTGCCGCCCCTGTTCGGGTATCTGGCCCAGGCTGGGGAGATCGATGAGGAGGAGATGTACCGGGTCTTCAACATGGGGATCGGCCTGTGCCTGGTGGTCGCCAGAGATTCGGCCGCGCGGGTCGCGGAGTGCTGCGCCCAGGCGGGCGAGCAGGCGATCGAGATCGGCCGGGTGGTAGAGGGAGAGGGCGTCGAGTGGCGCTGAGAGCGTTTCTTGCGCTGGCCTTGCTTCTGACGCTGGCGGCGGGCGCCCGCGCCCAGACCATCAGTGAGGCCCGGGTCCGCGAGGCGATCGACGACGCCGCGGGAGGTCTGGGCCAGGCCCTCGGCGGCGGGAGCCCCTTGACCGGTCCCGCCTCCACCACCGGTGGGCTGCTCGGTCTCAGAACGGGTCTCTCGCTGGGGCTGAGCGCAGCCGACATCGAGGACCCCCGTCGTCCGGCAGGGGAGATCGACGTGGTGCTGCCCGTGGGAAGCGCGCACGCCGCCGTGGGACTCACTCGCCGGGTCGACGTCCTGGGGAAGATCGGGCTCTTGGCCGCCGGGAACGACTACGAGGGAATCGCCCTCACGCTAGGGCTTGGAGCCCGGGTGGGGCTTCTCAGGGACGCCCCGGCCCTGCCCGACGTGAGCGCATCGCTCTACCGTACCTGGGTCGACGGCCTCGAGTTCGGCGAGCTGGTGGACGACGAGGTCGCCTTCGATGCCGATGTCGCCACCTGGTCGCTGCGCCTGGACGCGTCGCAGGGCTTCGGCGTCGTGACCCCTTATGCCGGGGTCGGGCTGGACCGGACGGGCATCGACGCGGATTACCGGATCCCATCCAGCCAGTCGAGCGTCGGGACCGAGATCGAGGGCTCGATCGATACCAGCGATACCCACGGAAAGGCTTACGTCGGGGCCGAGCTGAACCTGCTGGTGCTGCGCGCGGCGGCTGAGATCGGCGCTGGGGCCGCCGGGACGTTTCTCGGCGTGGCCGTCCGGCTCGGGCCGTAGCCGTGTCCCGGGATCAGGTGGTAGAGAACCGGCTCGCAGCCTTCATGGAGCGGGCCCTCGAACTGGCCGAGCGCGGTGGCGGCGCCACCGCCCCCAACCCGATGGTGGGCTGCGTCCTGGTCGCTCCCGACGGATCGGTGATCGGGGAGGGCTTTCACCGACGGGCCTGTGGCCCCCACGCCGAGGTCGAGGCCCTGGAGGCGGCCCGGAGCTGCGGACACGATCCCACCGGCTCGCTGGCCGTCGTGACTTTGGAGCCGTGCAACGCCCATGGCCGGACGCCGCCCTGCACGACGGCCCTGCTCGAGGCCGGGGTGGGGCAGATCGTCTTCGCGGTGGCCGATCCCCATACCGGGAAGGGGGGAGCCGAGCGGCTACGAGGCGAGGGGGTCGAGGCGGTCGGCGGCGTTCTCGAGGGCCCGGCTCGGCGATTGATCGAACCTTGGCTTCACTTCGTCGAGACCGGCCGGCCACTGTTTCATCTGAAGAGCGCGCAGACGCTGAACGCCCGGGTGACCCGCGGCCGCGAGAGCGTGGGGTGGGTGACCGGACCCGCCGCGCGACAGGCCGTTCACCGGCTCCGCCGCCAGCATCGGGCGGTGATGGTGGGGGTGGGGACGGTGATCGCTGACGATCCGCTTCTCACGGTGCGGGACTGGCCCCCCGCGGGGGATGGCGA
>DASQQQ010000068.1:0-11209 GCA_035643355.1 Actinomycetota bacterium
GCACCGCGCACACGCGCATGGCGTCGGGGCATCGGGGATGGAACCGGCAGGCGGGCGGGGGGTCGCTGAGGTCCGGGGGCGCACCGGGGATGGACCGCAGCCCCGTGGTCTGCAGCGAGATGATCGAGCCAAGCAGCTCCCGCGTGTAGGGGTGGGCCGGGGTGCGGAACGTGGCCTGCGTGCCGCCCTCCTCCACCATCTTGCCCGCATACATCACGGCGATCCGGTCACAGGTCTCCGCCACGATCCCCAGGTTGTGGGTGATGAACAGCAAGGCCGTGTCGAAGTTGCGTTTGAGGTCCCCCAGGATGCTCAGGATCTGCGCCTCCACCAGCACGTCCAGGGCGGTGGTCGGCTCGTCGCAGATCACGAGCTTGGGCCGGAGCACCAACGCCAGCGCGATCATGATCCGCTGGCGCATGCCGCCGGAGAACTCGTGCGGGTACTGACGGAACCGCGTGGGCGGGATGCCCATGCCGCCCAGGGCCTCCAGGGACCGGCGGCGCATCTCCTGGTCCGAGGTCCCCGGCTCGTGGGTCTTGAGCGTCTCCCGGAAGTGATCGGAGATTCGCATCAGCGGGTTCAGCCGGGTCATGGGCTCCTGGAAGATCATGCCGATCTCCGGGCCGTGGAGCGCCCGTCGGTCCTTGGGCGACAGGCCCAGGACGTCCACGCCGTCGAACCCGACGCGTCCGGCCACGGCCGCGCTGTCGGGGAGGAGCCCCATGATCCCCCGCCCCAGGGTGGACTTCCCGCACCCGGACTCCCCCACCAGCCCGAGCGTCTCGCCGGCCGAGATCGTGAACGACACGCCGTCCACGGCCCGCACGGCGCCACGCTCGGTCCCGTACCAGACCCGGAGGTCCTCCACGACCAGCAGGGGCCTGGAGCTCATGGAGCCTCCCGGGGCGGGGACGCCGGGTCGATCTCGGCCCAGCTCGGAGGGGCCTCGGAGGGCTCCACATGCTCCTCGGGGAACCGGACCTTACGGAAGGAGCGCCGGCGGATGATCGGGTTCACCACGTCGTTCAGGCCCTCGCCCAGGAGGGTCAGCCCAGTCACCAGCAGGACGATGGCCAGGCCAGGGAACAGCCCGGTCCACCAGATGCCGGCGCCGGCATCGGCCAGCGCCCGCTGGATGTCGTAGCCCCACTCGGCCGCCTCGGTGGGCTGGATCCCGTACCCGAGGAAGCCCAACGCCGCCAGGGTGAGGATGGCGTCGGCCGCGTTGAGCGTGGCGATCACCGGGACGTTCTGGATCACGTTCTGCAGCACGTACTTGCGGATCACGGTCCGGGGCCTGGCGCCCAGCGCCCGCGCCGCCTCCACGTAGGGTTCCTCCCGAACGCTGATCACGTGGTTGCGCACCACCCGGAAGTACTGCGGCGTGTACACGACGGCGATCGCGATGGCGGCGCTCATCACGCCCCGGCCGATCGAGTTCGACAGCAGGAACGCGATCACGATCGCCAGCAGCAGGTAGGGGAACGCGAACAAGGCATCCATCACCAGCACCAGGACCCGGTCGGCGGCGCCGCCGAAGTACCCGGAGATCAGACCCAGGGGCAATCCCAGGGACAGCGCGAAGGCCAGCGCCAGCACCACCACCTCCAGTGCCGTGCGCGAGCCGAACACGACCCGCGATAGCACGTCGGTGGACATCACGTTGGTGCCGAACCAGTGGGCGGCCGACGGCGCCTGCTGCTTCACGAACCGGACGCCCTCGGCCGTGCGGTACTGGTCGAACCCGTAGGGCGCGATCCAGCTCGCGAAGATGGCCAGGACGAGGAAGGAGCCGCTGATCCCCGCCCCGGTCCACAGGATCCAGCGGGGCATGCCGCGGGCCGCCCGCACCGGGGCGAGCATCCGCGCGAGGGCTCCCCGCCGCCGGACGGGGGTGGGGGTCGGGGGGACCGCTTCTCGTTCCCGCTTGGCCGCTTCCCGCTGCATCAGTACCGCACCCTCGGATCCACCCACGCCGTCAGCACGTCGATCGCCAGGCTGACCAGCACCACGACCAAGCCGGCGAACGTGATGATGCCCTGTACCGCGATGTAATCACGATTGTTCAGGTACCGGACCAGCTGGAAGCCGAGCCCGGGCCAGTTGAAGGTCTCCTCGGTCAGCACCGCCCCCGACAGCAGCAGCGCGAACTGCAGCCCCATCACCGTGATCACGGGCACCAGGGCGTTCTTGAACGCGTGGCGGAACAGCACCCAGCGCTCCTTCACCCCCCGGGCGCGAGCCGCCTCCACGTAGTCGCCCTTCAGCGTCTGCATCACGTTCACCCGGACCATCCTGATGAACACCCCGCCGATCACCAGCCCCAGGGTCATCGCGGGGAGGACCAGGTGCCGCAGGACATCCGTCAGGGCCGACCAGTTCCGATCGATGATCGCGTCGATCACGAACAGCTGCGTATGCGTCTGGAGCTCGTACCCGATCAGCGGGCTGGCCCGTCCCGAGGTGGGCAACCAGTTCAGGTACTTGCCGAAGACCAGCTGGGCCAGGAAGCCCAGGAAGAAGACCGGAGCCGCGTAGATCACGATCCCGAACAGCCGGAAGCCCAGGTCCGTCCCCGTATCGCGGAACCGGCCCGCCAGCAGGCCCAGCGGGACCCCCACGCCCACCGCCACGAGCATGGCCCAGGCGGTGAGCTCCAGCGTGGCCGAGCCGTTCTGCGCGATCACCGAGAGCACCGGCCGGTTGTCGATCAGCGTGGTGCCGAAGTCCAGGTGGGCCACGCTCCACAGGTACTCCCCGTACTGGACGATGACCGGCCGGTCGAAGCCGGCGGCCGCCCGCCGCCGCTGCAGTTCGGCCGCCGGGAGCCGTCCTCCCAGAGCCGCGGTGATCGGGTCGCCCGGGGCCACACGCATCAGGGTGAAGACCAGCGTGAGCAGGATCAGGACCATGGGCACGGCCAGGGCCAGGCGGGTGAGCAGGTACCGATGAAGGGAGCCCGTTTCCCTGGCCATGTCGTTACCTCCGGGCGGCGGACAGCGGACGGGGGCCCGGTGCGATCACCGAGCCCCCGTCCGTCGCTCCGATCACGAGGCCTTGGATACCAGCCAGTACCGGAACTGGAACGAGGCGTCCAGCGTCTTGTCCACGCCGGTGATCCCCTCGCGGATCGCCGCCAGCTGGAAGCCCTGCCAGATCGGGATGATCGGCACGTCCTCCGCGCCCAGCTTCTGGATCTGCGCGAAGATCTGCTCCCGCTTGGCCGGGTCCGTCTCGGCCTTCTCCTGCTTCAGGAGGCTCTCCATCTTCGGGCTGCTGTAGTGGTCGTTCAGGAAGGATCCCTTCGAGTAGAAGGGGGCCGTGTAGTCGTCGGCATCGACGTAGTCCGGGAACCACCCCAGCTGGTAGATCGGGTACTGGTCCGTGAAGGCGGCGTTCGAGTACTGGTCCCACTCGGCCGACTTCAGCGTCACCTTGAACAGGCCGCTGCCCTCGAGCTCACGCTTGATCTCCGCGTACTCATCGGCAGTGGCTTCCCCGTAATGGGTAGGCGTGTACCAGATCTCCAGGTCCACGGGCGTGCTGATGCCGGCGTCCTGCAGCACCTTCTTGGCCGCGTTGACGTCGGGGTTCTCACCGTACATCTCGGCGAACGCGTCCGTGTGCCCGGCGAACTCGGTGGGCACCATCGAGTACAGGGGCTCCACCGTGCCGTTCCAGGCGTTCTTGGCGATGGCCGCCCGGTCGATCGTGTAGGCGACGGCCTTGCGCACCGCCAGCTGCTTGCCGGGCGAGAACTTGAGGTTGAACACCAGGTACCGGATCTCGGTGCCGGGCCCCTTGAGGACCTGGATCCCGGACTCGTTCTCCAGGGCCGAGACCGCGGTCGGGCCGAGGCTCCGCCAGGCAATGTCCACCTCCTGCTGCTCCAGCGCCAGCTTCAGGGCGGACTCGTTCGAGAAGTACTGCACGATCACCCGGGCGTTGGCCGGGGCGTCGCCCCAGAAGTCGGGGTTGGCCTCGAGCACCGCCTGCTCACCGGGACGGTAGTCCTTCAGGACGTACCGTCCGGTCCCGATCACCTTGCCGGGCTCGTCGGGCTGCTTGTCCTTCTCCGGGTAGGAGGCCTTGGGCACCACGAAGGCGGCCGGCGTGGTGAGGATGAACGGCCACGTGCCGTCGGGGTACCGCAGGTGGAACACCACGGTCTGCGGATCCGGCGTGTCGACGGCCTTCGGGTCCCACTTCTTGCAGTCGGCCAGCGCAGCCAGCAGGCTGCAGGCCCCGTTCGGGTCCGCGATCTCGATGTTGCGCTGGAGCGAGTAGACCACGTCTTCCGACGTCACCGGCGATCCGTCGCTGAACTTCAGTCCCGACTTCAGGGTGCACTGGTACGTGGTGGGGTCCGTGAAGTCGCAGGAATCGGCCAGCGCCGGCTCCGGGGTGTTGCCCTGCGGCGGGATCTCCAGCAGGCCGTCCATCGTGTTGTAGATGATCTGCCAGGAACCGAAGTCGTACGAGCCGGCCGGGTCGAGCGAGACCACCGTGTCCGTGGTGCCGTGGACGATCGTGGCCTGGGCGTTGCCGCCGCCGCTCGCGCTGCCCGTCGGCTCCTCGCCCCCGCCTCCTCCGCCGCCGCAGGCCGCCGCCAACAGGCCCACCACGGCGAGGAACGCGAGGACCCGGCCATGCAAGATCCTTGCCCTCATCGAGCCACCCCCTCCTCGTCCGGCGATCCGGACGCCCCCGGGCGTTCGCCGCCGTATCCTATCTCTCCTTACGGTCGGGGACGGCGGGCCGGATGGCCGGGGCGGGATCGGCGGTCCGCCAGCTTGGTGCCCTCGCCCCAGGTCACCCCGGTGCTTCGGTAGTAGGCCCCGATCGCCTCGGTGGGCGTCAGGCTGGTGAGCTCCTCGGTGGGCGAGTCGAACAGCGAGAGCTCGGCGTCACCCTCCCAGATCTCCGAGCCCTCCCAGTCGAAGCTCTTCATCGTCACGAGTTCGTCCATCGACGGCGGTTCGCCTTCGACGATCGAGGGGGCGTACCGGTCGTGCAGCATGGGCAGGGCGTTCACGAAGCCGTTGCTCTGGGAGGGACCGGTGATCGTGAAGCGCGCCTCCACGATCCGTCGATCGTTCGCGCTCACGGACGCGCCGAACCTCCCTCCCGGCTCCAGCCTGGGACCGGCCTTCCCGTACCGCACCGGCCGGGTCATCCAGATCGAGCCCAGCTTCTTGGGGTAGCCCTGGTGCCAACCCCGGGCCAGGGCGAAGTCCTTGTCGACCCAGATGTTGATGCAGCGCGAGTACCGCTCCCCCCGGTACCGGCAGCGCACCACCATGAAGCACTCCTTGTACTGGGACCGCACCGGATCGACCAGCTCCTCGAAGCTGTCGCTGCACGACTGCCAATCCGCGAAGATCAGGGCCACGGCGTCGGGGTCCTCGTCGGCGGGCTCGATGGGGTCGGGCAGCCAGCGGGCCACCGCCCCGGGCGCGGCCCGGTACTCCACCGTCAGCAGGTCGCCCGAGTAGTGCCAGGGGGGAGCGGAGACGATGGAGGCTCGCCCCTGGGGCGAGCGCGGGGGCAGGAAGCCCTTCACCTCCGCCATGCGCCGCATACTACCCTTCCGGTTGCACGCGGCCGGAGGGAGACGCCGGATGGAGACGCGAAGGATCCTGATCGACGGGCAGGCGACCGCCGTGATCCGCGAGGGCGACGATCTGGTGGCATCGGACGGTCGGCGGGTGGCCGCCGGCTCGGCCCTCCACCTGCCCCCCTGCGAGCCCACGAAGATCATCTGCATCCATCTGAACCACGAGAGCCGGGTGAAGGAGTTCCTGGCCACGCTGCCCCCGGCGCCGACGTACTTCCACAAGCCCACCAGCTCGCTGAACGCGCACGGCGGCGACGTGGTCCGTCCGCCCCGATGCCGGTACCTGAACTACGAGGGCGAGATCGCGATCGTGATCGGCCGGGAGTGCCGGCACGTCTCGCGCCAGGACGCCCCCGGGTACATCGCCGGGTACACGATCGCCAACGACTTCGGACTGCACGACTTCCGAGACACGGACGCCGGCTCGATGCTACGGGTGAAGGGATCGGACACCCTCTGTCCGCTCGGCCCTGGGCTGGTGGACGACTGGGACTTCCGCGGGAAGCGGATCCGGACCCTGGTGAACGGCGAGGTGCGGCAGGACGGCACCACCGACGAGATGGTGTGGGACATGCCCTACCTGGTGGCGGACCTGGCCCGGACCATCACGCTGCTGCCCGGGGACGTGATCCTGTCGGGGACCCCGGCCAACTCCAGGCCGGTCGAGCCCGGGGACCTGGTGGAGGTAGAGGTGGAGGGGCTGGGCGTCCTCCGCAACCGCGTCGTGGAGGGCACGGTCCCGATCCGGGACGACGTGGGCGCCCAGCCCTCGGCCTCCGAGGAGGTCGTCTCGACGGCCCTCGGCGGGGATTGGGAGTTCCGAGGGATCCGCCCGCCGAGCAAGCCTTAGCCGAGGATCAGGACACGCCCTCCGAGACCATCTCCTCGAACGGCTCCTCGGCCCCCCGACGGCCCCGCATGGCTCGCATCCCGAAGGCCAGCCCCAGGATCGCGATGAGCCCGATCAGCGCGAACGGCAGGAACCTCTTCATGGTCGCCTCCCCTCGGTTCCCGGCACGCCCAGCCTACCCCCTTGCGCCGATCCGGCGCGACCGAGGCTCGTTCGCGACCGAACGAGGGGTGGGCTATCCTGCGGCGGTCGCCCGCCGAGCCCAGAACACAGGAGCGGACCGATGGAAACGAAGGGCAAGCGTCTTCGCCTCCTCTATCCCGACATCCACGGCCTGGAGCGTGGGAAGTACCTCCTCGGCGACTGGACCGGCACCGCCGCCTTCTGCATCGGCGTGTACCCGCTGACCTTCGACAAGGAGATCCTGCCCATCCCCAACACGCAGTTCGACATCGGGCTCCCCGACATCGAAGTGCACCTGGACCGCGACTCGCTGCGACCCGGCTGGGAGGAGGGCACGGTGATCGGCCTAGGGGACGCCGAGTTCCGAGGACGACCCACGCCGCTCGATCCCCGCCACGTCCTGCGCCAGGCGATGCGGTGGTGGCAGGAACGGGGACTCACCCCGCAGCTGGCCTACGAGTTCGAGTTCTACCTGCTGGAGCCCGACCCGGACACGGGCGCGTGGCGCTCGGTCCCGATGCCCTCGCATCGCGTGTACGGCACCGGGCCGGCGATCGACCCTACCGGCGTGGTGGACGAGATCGTCAAGACCGCACTGGCATGCGGCTTCGAGGTCGAGAGCTGGGGCTCCGAGTACGACACGGCGCAGTACGAGGTCAACATCAAGTACCGGGACTGCATGGCGGCCACGGACGACGGCTTCCTGTTCCGTCTGCTGGCGCACGAGGTCGCCTCGCGTCGCGGCTACTGGCCCACCTTCATCGGGCGACCCTTCAACGACCGAGGTGGCAGCGGCCTGCACGTGAACCTCAGCTTCCGCAGGGAGGACGGCTCCAACGCGTTCCACGACCCGGCCTCGGCCGACGGCTTGTCGGAGCTCGCCCGGCGCTGCCTGGCGGGGATGCTCGCGCACCACGAGGGCATGGCGGCCCTGCTGGCCCCGCACGTGAACGCGTACAAGCGGCTGCAGCCGGACATGCTGAACGGCTACTGGGCGAACTGGGGCTACGACGACCGCACCGTCACGGTGCGGGTCCCGCCGGGGCGCGGCGAGACCAGCCGGCTGGAGCACCGGACGGCGGACGGAGCCGCCAACCCGTACCTGGCCGGGGCCACCATCCTGAACGCGGCTCGCCTGGGCGTGGAGCACGAGCTCGAGCCGCCGCCGCCCCAGGAGCCAGGCGCCGATCCGAACAGCGAGGTCAGGATCCCGCCCAGCCTGGACCGTTCCCTGCTGGTGTTGGAGGCCGACAAGGAGCTGTGCGAGCTCATGGGGCCGGAGCTGATCGAGGCCTTCGGCATCCTGAAGCGGGCCGAGTGGGAGCGATACCTCAAGAACGTGGAGAATCCGAGCACCCTGGACGTCACCGCCTGGGAGCTCGACTACTACGTGCCGTTCTTCTAGGCGCGCCGCCCGGGTTCGGCCCCCGCCGCGCCGGCCGAGCGCGGTTCCGCCCAGGCGTCCAACCCCCGAGGTCCTCCTGCTCCCCGCTGGAGGGTGCGGGCGCCGGGCGCTCTGCCAAGATGGTCCGGGACGCTCCCCGAGCCGGTCGGCTCTCGGGCGCAGGAGCGAGGAGGGCGTGACATGAAGGTCCTGTTGGTCGGGGTCGGAGGCGTCGGCGAGGCCGTGGCGATCGTGGCCAAGGACCGTCCCTGGCTGGAACGGATGGTCCTCGCGGACTTCAACGTCGACCGAGCGAACGAGGTGCAAGCCAGGCTGGGCGACCCCCAGCGGTTCCCCGTGGAGTTCGTCGACGCCGGCGAGAAGGAGACCGTCGTCGAGTTGGCCCGGAGGCACGGCGCCGATCTGATCCTGAACGCCGTGGAGCCGGTGTTCGACATGCCGATCTTCGGCGCCGCCTTGGAGGCCGGCGCCACCTACATGGACATGGCGATGTCCCTTTCCCGCCGTCATACCTCCGAGCCCTACCGGCTGCCCGGGGTGAAGCTCGGCGACGAGCAGTTCCAGGCGGCCACCGAGTGGGAGGATCGGGGCCTCCTGGCGCTGGTCGGCATGGGCGTGGAGCCGGGGATGGCGGACGTGTTCGCGAAGTACGCGGCCAAGCACCTGTTCGATGAGATCGACGAGATCGGCGTCCGGGACGGCGCCAACCTGGAGGTCGAGGGCTACGGGTTCGCTCCGAACTTCTCGATCTGGACCGCGATCGAGGAGTGCCTGAACCCGCCGATCCTGTGGGATCGCGAGCGGGGATGGTTCACCACCGAGACCTTCTCCGAACCGGAGGTCTTCGAGTTCCCGGAGGGCATAGGGGCGATCGAGTGCGTGAACGTGGAGCACGAGGAGGTCCTGTTGATCCCCCGCTGGATCGACGCCGGCCGCGTCACGTTCAAGTACGGCCTGGGGAACGAGTTCATCAACGTGCTCAAGGTGATCCAGCTGCTCGGTCTGGACTCGACCGAGCCCGTGAAGGTGAAGGGCGCGGAGGTGGCGCCACGCGACGTGCTGGTGGCACTCCTGCCCGACCCCGCCCACCTGGGCGACAAGATGACCGGCAAGACCTGCGCGGGCACCTGGGTCAAGGGCGTGAAGGAGGGCAACCCGCGCGAGGTGTACCTGTACCAGGTGGCCGACAACGAGGCCTGCATGCGCGACTACGGGGTCCAGGCCGTCGTGTGGCAGACCGCCGTGAACCCGGTGATCGCGATGGAGCTGCTGGAGACCGGGGCCTGGAAGGGCACCGGCGTCCTCGGGCCCGAGGCCTTCGACCCCGATCCCTTCATGGAGCTGATGCCCACCTACCACTTCCCCTGGGGCCTGAGGGAGATGACGCCCACCGGGTAGCCCGCCGCCGCGCCGCGGTGGGGTCACCCTTGCGACCCGTGCCAGCGCCTTGCCCGGCGAGGTCGTTCGGTAGCAAAATATATGAACGTCCGATTCCTGGTGGGGGAACTCCGTGGCCGTGACCGAGATCGACCTCGTCAACCCCGACAACTACGTCCCCGGCGTCCCGTTCGAGTGGTTCGATCGGCTCCGCCGGGAGCAGCCCGTGTCCTGGCAGGACGAGCCCGGCCCCAACCAGGGGTTCTGGGCGGTCACCCGATACAAGGACCTCGTGGCCGTCCACATGGACTGGCACACGTACTCGTCCGAGGTCGGCGCGGTGGCCCTGGAGGAGCTCGACCCCGAGCAGCTGCAAATCCGCAAGACGATGCTCGAGACGGACCCGCCTCGCCACCGCGAGCTCAGGAACATCTGCAACAAGCGGTTCTCGGGCCGGGCCGTGGGACGGTACGAGAACTTCATCCGTGAGGTGGCGCGCACGGTCCTGGATCGGGCCCTGGAGAAGAAGGAGTTCGACTTCGTCCCAGAGATCTCCCGAGAGCTCCCGATCCGGTTCCTGTGTGCGATCTTCACGGTCCCCCAGGAGGACGCCCCGACGCTGATCGGATGGGGCGACGCGATGATCGGGAACCAGGATCCGGAGTTCTCCGCCGCGGTGGTGGATCAGGTCGACACGGAGGAGTTCAAGTACCTGCCCTTCCGCAGCCCGATCGCGGCCAAGGTGTTCGAGTACGCGGACCGACAGCGGGACGACCGTCTGGAGGAGCCCCGGGACGACGTGATCACGGCCCTCACCGTGGCCCAGTCCGAGGGCGTGCTGTCCGAGCGCGAGTTCGAGAACTACTTCTCCCTGCTCTTGATCGCGGGGAACGAGACCACCCGCCACACGATCAGCCACGGGATGAAGGCGCTGATGGAGCATCCCGACCAGCTGCGGGCCCTGAAGGACGATCCCTCGAAGATCCCGGTGGCGGTGGAGGAGATCCTCCGCTGGGCCACCCCGGTGATGCACTTCCGCCGCACCGCGACGAAGGACACCGAGCTCGCGGGACAGCGGATCCGGGAGGGCGACAAGGTCGTGACCTGGTACGTCAGCGCGAACCGCGACGAGGAGGTCTTCGCGGACCCCCACCGCTTCGACATCGAGCGGCGTCCGAACGAGCACGTCACCTTCGGCCCCGGGGGCCCGCACTTCTGCCTGGGGGCGCACCTGGCCCGGCTGGAGACCAAGGTGCTGTTCCAGGAGCTGCTCCCCCGGCTGAGGTCGATCGAGCCCACCGGCCCGGTGGAGCGGATGCGCTCGAACTTCGTCAACGGGATCAAGCACATGCCGGTGCGTGTGGAGCTGGCCGGACCAGGGGGGTGAACGGCTCTACCTCGTCTGGTGGTGTCGGACGCGCAGGATGAAGGGGATCGCGGCGAGCTCGGCCACCACCGAGAACGCCACCACGGCGCCCAGCGAGAAGGCGTACAGGGCCCCCATCACAACGCTCCCCAGGAACCACGCCACCCCGTAGGCCCCGGTGAAGATCCCGTAGGCGGAGGCCCGTCGGTTGGCCGGCACCATCGGCGCCACGGCGGCGGGCACGATCGACTCGTGCACGCCCATCCCGAGCCCCCATAGCGACGCCCCGGCCAGGCCGGCCCAAGGCCCACCCAGGAATACCAGGGGGGCGAACAGGGCCCCGACGATCGTCAGCGGCACCAGGATCCCGATGCCCGCCCGATCGAACAGCCGGCCGAAGAGCAGGGC
>DASQQQ010000069.1:0-4522 GCA_035643355.1 Actinomycetota bacterium
GTAGCCAGTACCTGTCGAGGGCCCGGGCGACCTCCTCGTCCCGGGACAGGTCGCTGACAGCCTGCTGCTCCAGCACCTCGGGAACCCCGGCCTGGATCCTGCACCAGAGCTGCTTCCGCACAACCGGCGACATCGCACCCGCAGCGCCCACCGGTGCCCCGGCAGCGAGCACCCCCTGGCCGACCGCCCGGTCCGCATACCCAAGCGCCGCCTTCGCCGGTTCCTCAACCGCCTTGTCGCCGTACCCGAGCACACGACCGGGGCGGCCGCCATCGTCGTGATCCGGAGAGCTCACAACGACCGGCGATCCGCATCCGCTGAGGGCGGCCGCCAAGGCCGGTCGCCACCGCGCTCTGGACGCTGGAGGCGGCGCATATCGTCACTGCGCACTCTGGTCATCGTCGCGATGGCTCCTGAGTTGTCGCATGTTCGTACACCGGAACCTGTAACGCAACAAGACTGACCCCGGCATTGATGATGCGCTTCTGGTGTGATGTCCGCATTGCGCGGGACAACACTGAAGCATGATCCAGCCGAGTTATCCGATGAAGCCCAGATTCAGGCTGTCCCACGCGAGCCCTACAGTTCCTCCAACTGAGCAGGCGCGGCGCCAGCGGCGTACGTCATCTACGTCGAGCGCGGGATGAAGCGTTCTTTGAGGGGAAGTACCCTCCTCATCGTTCCCTCATGATCGCCGCGAACCACTTGGCGACACGGCAACGACGCAGGTTCCGACCGTGCGGAGGCCCGCTTCGGGCCGATGCGTTCGACAGCTCCGATCAGGGGAAGGGGGCGGCGCAACACTTGCGTTCGACGGGTCGCGCACTTGTCGCATTTTTCGTGGTCGCGGTGATGTCGTCGGCGATGCCTGCGGCAGGCGCGGCCACGTCGACCCCAACCTCGGGCCACGGGTTGCCGAAGGCCCGGGCGATCCGATCCATCGCGACGGCCGAATACGGGGTCGCCCGGCCCGCGGGTGTGACCTACGTCCCCGACGCCGGGACCCTCCTGGTTGCGGGCGAGGTGCTGCTGGAGCTCACCCCGGCCGACGATCTGGTGGCTACCCACAGCCTTCCGGCCCGCTTCGATGCCGCCACGCTCGCCTTCGATCCGGCCTTCGGGCGACTGACGTCCGTGACGGATGGCCAGCTGCTCACCGGAAGACCGCAGGGTCTCTCGGACGTCCGAACGCTCGACCTGCGCCGACTCCAACTCGGTGACCCGGCGGGGACGACCTTCGACCCCGAGAGCGGGGACTGGTTCATCCTGGACCTTCGCGGGCCCTCGCTGGTGAGGGTGCGGTCGCAGCGTGACCTGTCCACCGCCCCCGTGAGCCGGATCCCCATGCGGCCGCTCGGGTCCGGCGGACTGCGGGGGCTCGCCTACAACCCCGCGGACGGTCTTCTCTACACCGCGGGGCAGGGTGGCGACGGCGACCTCCTGTACGCGATCGACGACTCCGGGACGGTCCGCGGCACCTACGATCTGTCGGAGACCGGCATCCGCGACCTGCGTGCCATGGTCTTCGCCCCCAGCGCCGATCCCACGGACGACCCTTCCACCGTGCATCTGTACGTGGCCGACGCCGGCGGCTCGGCCACGTACGGCAGCGTCACGGAAGTGACGCTCGAGGCCGCTGTCACGGCCGCGGCCGCCACCGATGTCGCGACCCTCGTCCAGAGGATCGACACCTCGCAGTTCACACCTGCGAGCCCCGACCCCTCCGGTGTCGTGTACCTGCCGGCGGAGCGTCGCCTCGCGATCACCGACTCGGAGGTCGACGAGACGACCGGGGCGGGCTACCACGGGGTCAACCTCTGGCAGGTCACGTCGACCGGCTCGGTCCAGGATACGGGGACGACGGTCCCCTTCTCGATAGAGCCGACCGGGCTGGGATACGACCCCGCGAGCAGGACGCTGTTCATCTCCGACGACGACAAGAACCGGGTGTTCCTCGACCGGCCCGGTCCCGACGGCAGGTTCGGCACTTCCGACGACGACGTGAGCTGGATCGACGTGGGTGCCTACAGCACGGATGCCGAGGACCCGGAGTTCGATCCCGCCACCGGGCATCTGTTCTTCATCGACGGCGTGGCCAGGGAGATCTTCGAGATCGACCCGGTGAACGGCGTCTTCGGCGACTCCGACGACCAGGTCTCAAGCTTCGACCTGGCGCGGTACGGCGCCAACGACCTCGAGGGGCTCGGGTCGGATCCCGCGCGGAACACCTTGCTCGCGGGCGAGCGGAGCGCCAAGCTGATCTACGAGCTGACCAAGGACGGGGCGTTGGTCCGCACCATCGACGCCTCCGGCATCAGCGGGATGGGGCACATCTCGGGCCTGGCCATGGCGCCGGCGAGCTACGACGCGTCCAGGATGAGCTACTGGATCGTCGACCGCGGCACCGACAACGGGAGCAACCCGAACGAGAATGACGGGCAGCTGTTCGAGATCAGCGCCTCGACGTCGGTGAACGCGCCACCGGCGGTCGATGCCGGCTCGGACCAGACGGTCGTCCAGCCCGACCGGGCGACCCTGGCGGGGGTCGTCAGCGACGATGGGCTGCCCGATCCTCCGGGGACCACGACCAGCCAATGGTCCCTCGTGAGCGGTCCCGGCGGCGTCACCTTCGCCGATCCCACGTCCCCCACCACGACGGCCTCGTTCTCCACCGACGGCACATACGTGTTGCGGCTCACCGCCGACGATTCCGCGGCGCGAAGCTCGGACGATACGACCATCACCGTCCTTCCCGAGGGGACCGTGCGTCCCACCATCACGGAAGCCGGGGTAGCCCAGAGCTCGGACGACGCCGAGGAGCGGCCCTCGGGGTCGGTGAGCCTGACGAGCTCGGACCTGGAGCTCGTCGTCGACGGGTCCAACCAGCAGACGGTCGGGATCCGCTTCGCCGGGACCCAGATCCCGGCCGGGGCGACGATCCAGGACGCCTACGTGCAGTTCACCGTGGACGAGGTCTCGACGGGCGCAGACACCCTGACCATCCGGGGCCAGGCGGCCGATGACCCCGGCACCTTCACCACGGCGACCGGCAACATCTCATCCAGGCCTCGGACGGCTGCCGCCGTGAGCTGGTCCCCACCTCCATGGGACACGGTGGGCCAGGCCGGAACCGGCCAGCGGACCCCCGACCTCGCAGCCGTGCTCCAGGAGATCGTGGATCGTCCCGGTTGGGCTTCCGGGAACGCGCTGGCCCTGATCGTCACGGGTACCGGGACCCGAACGGCTGAGGCCTTCGACGGAACGGCGATCCCGATCCTGCACGTCGAGTACACGACCGGATCCGCCTCGAATACCGCTCCGGTGGTGAACTCGGTGGGCATCACGCCCAGCTCGCCGGCCACCAACGACACCCTCAGCGCAATCGTGGACGCCTCCGACGCCGACGGCGACCCGCTCAGCCTGTCCTACCGGTGGGCCGTCAACGGCAGCGACCTGGCCGGGCAGACCTCCTCCACCCTGGACCTGTCGGTGCCCGGCAACGGTGACGCCGGCGACCAGATCTCGGTCACGGTGGTGGCCTCCGATGGGATCGCCGACTCGGCGCCGGTGAGCTCGGCCCCGGTCACCGTGGTCGACTCCCCACCGGCCCCGCCCGGGGCCCCCACCGGCCTTACGGCCACCCTTTCCACCGCGGCGGTCGAGCTGTCCTGGGACCCGAACCCCGAGCCCGACCTGGCCGGCTACGAGGTGTACCGCTCGGGCAGCGCCACCGGCCCGTACACCAAGCTGAACGGCTCCCTGCTCACCACCCCGGCCTACGCCGACCCCGCCGCCCCGGTGGGGGCCACCTCCTACTACCAGGTCGTGGCGGTGGATGCGGCCGGGAACCCCTCGGCGCCCGCCTCGACCAGCGCCACCCGCACGATCGCCGTGGTGGGGGCCAGCACCGCCAGCGCCAACCACGGCGACGCCCTGGCGATCGCCACCCCCCAAGGCACCGCCCCCGGCGACCTGATGCTGGCCTCCATCACCGTGGCCGGGAGCCCCGCCGTCACCGCCCCCACCGGGTGGACCCGGGTGCAGGCCGCCACCGCCGGTGGGGGGCAGCTGGAGAGCGTGCTCTACGCCAAGGTGGCCGCCCCCGGCGAGCCCGCCTCGGCCACCTTCGCCCTGTCGGCCCGCCACTCGGTGGTGGGCCAGATCGTGGCCTACCGGGGGGTGGACCCCACCGCCCCCATCGACGCCTCGGCCGCGGTGGCCAACCCGACCTCGCAGGCCATCGTGGCCCCCTCGGTGTCCGCCACCGGGCCCGGGGAGGTGCTGGTGAGCACCTTCGCGATCGATGCCAACACCACCATCCAGCCGCCAGACGGGATGCTCGAGCAGGCCGAGGTCGCCGCGGCGGGCAGGGGCAAGGTCGCCGCCGAGACCGCGGACCAGGTGCTGGGCTCCTCCGGGGACACCGGGACCCGGACCGCCACCGCCTCCTCCTCGGCCCTCAGCATCGGGATTTCCGTCACGCTGCGGCCGGCCTGAGCCAGCCCGCCACGCTGGCGATGAA
>DASQQQ010000070.1:0-6057 GCA_035643355.1 Actinomycetota bacterium
ACCGCGAACCCCCGACTGGTCCAGAACTGCTTGCCCAGGGAGAGCTCGGGGGTGGACTCGGCGGTGGGTCCTCCGTGGATGTGGACGATCAGCGGCGGCAGCTCGCCCTCGGGCGGCCGGTGGTCCGGGTTCGCCGGTGGATAGTGGTACCCGAAGGCGGTGAGCCCTCCCTCGGTGGGGAAGGCGATGGGTCGAGGGACCGAGAGGTACGCGGGGTCGATGCTCAGTTGCTCGCTCTCGCGGAGCACGTCCACGCTCCGCGCATCCAGGTCCAGCGCCACCACCTGGTCCGGAGTCGTAGGACCACCGCCCACGAAGACCACCTGAGAACCCCGAGCCCGGACGTACGGCGGATCGAAGCACGTGTAGGGAATGTCGAGGTCGAGCAGCTCGCCGGAGAGCGGATCGAGGATCGCCAGGTGATGGATGCCGTTGGCGCGGTAGGCACACACGATCCGTCCGTCGTCGAGGAGGTCGTACCCGCTGTAGCCGAACTCCCACATCGGCACACCGAACTCGGCATCCATGGGCGCCAGCGCCTGCGGCCCCTCTCCTCCTCGTCGGTACAGGTTCCACCAACCGGTGCGATCAGAGACGAAGCAGAGCTCGCCTGCCGGCGTCCAGGCGGGCTGGAAGATCGACTCGCGCTCCCCCCCGGCCACCACCTGGTCCTCCGAGAGCCCGTCGGCAGAAAGGCTCGCCACGTGGAGCTCGGTGCCATCCCAGGGCATGTTGGGGTGGTCCCACTCGATCCACGCGAGGGCCGAGCCGTCGGGGGCGATCCGAGGGAAGGCGTAGAAGTCCCGGCCGGATGCGATGGGAAGCGGCGGCCCCGAGCCGTCGGCCGGAACCAGCGCCAGATCGTTGTGCGTCTCGTCGCCTTGGCGTCGCTCCCGTACGCAGACGATCGTCGATCCGTCCGGCGTGATCCGGCCGTCGGCGTACCGGATCGACCCCGGGGACGGCGGCGCGGGGGTGATCGGCTCCGGGGGGGTCCCCGGCTCCTGTCGGTACAGGCGCTGATCGACGAAGTTCGAGAAGAACACCGTGGCGTCGTGGACCAGGTACGACCCGCCACCGTACTCGTGCACCTTGGTCCGGACGTCGAACCCTGCGGGCGTCACGTCCGTAGGGGCGCCCGACGCATCGGCCCGGACCACCACGCTCCGCCCGCCCTCCCGGGGCCGGAGCTCCAACCAGAACACGCCCTCCGCGGTCAGCCACGGCTCGGAGAGCACCACGCCGGCCCGAGCCACCAGGTCGGCGCCGATCGGCGAGCGCCACGAACCGTACGCTGCGACCCTCGCCATCTACCGCCTCCCTACGACCACGCGGGTCACTTGGAGCTCGCCACCCTTCGTGCTGCGCACGTCACGGAAACCGTTGCGCCGAAGCACCGCGGACACCGAACGGGCCCGGTCGGGACTGACCTCCACCAGCAGCCACCCCCCACGCCGGAGCCAGGCTCGGGACTCGGAGGCGGTTCGCTGTATCAGGCTCAGGCCGTCGACGCTGTTGTCGCTCAGGGTGTGGGCGGGCTCGAACCGGCGGATCTCGTCGGGGAGGTCCCGCATCTCCGCTCGGGCCACGTACGGCGGATGCAGGGTGATGACGTCCACCACCCCGCGCAGCGGGGCCGGAAGGGCGGCGAACAGATCGCCCACCAGGAACGTGGCCCGCAGACGGAGCTCGCGGGCGTTCCGGTCGGCGACGTGGATCGCGACGTCGGAGATGTCGGTGCCGTACACCCGGGCCCCCTTCGTCTCGTTCGCGATGGCCAGCGCCACCGTTCCTCCTCCGGTGGCCAGATCGACCGCCACCGGCCGCCGACGCCGGCGCAACCGACGGATGGCCTGCTCGGCCAGGAACTCCGTGGAGTCGCGGGGGACGAACACCCCCGGCCGGGAGCGCATCCGCAGGCCCCGGAACTCCGCGTAGCCCTTGATCAGCTGTACCGGCTCTCCCTCCGCCCGGCGAGCCACCAGCCGTCCGAACCGGCGGGCGGCCGCCGGGAGCACCTCGGCATCTCGATCCACCTCGTCCCGACCCAGGACGTAGCCCAACAGGTCCTCGGCCTCGATCTCCTCCCGGTCCTTCTGCCAGTGATCGATCGCGGGCGAGGCCTTCAGCGTCCGGATCCCTTGCTCCAGCAGCTCGGATGCCTTCATCGCGGCAGGCATCCTACCGGTGCGAGCGTAAGCTGACCGTGTGGATGTCCGCGATGCCCCGGACGAAGCGGCCTTCCGCCAACGCTTGCGCTCCTGGCTGCACAGCAACCTCCCCGAGGGATGGGGGACGCCGGGCTACGTCGAGCCCAGCGGCCCGGAAGGCCTCGCGTTCCAGAAGCAGTGGTCCCGGCGGCTGTACGAGGCGGGGTTCATCGGGCTCACCTGGCCCAAGGCCTACGGGGGGTTCGGCGCACCGCCCGCCTATCAGGTCATCTTGATGGAGGAGCTGGGTCGCGCCGGTGCCCCCGAGCACGCCACGCCGATCGGACTGGGGATGGCCGGCCCCGCCATCCTCACCCACGGCACGGAGGAACAGCGCCGGCGGTACCTGCCCCCCATCCTGACCGGGCAAGAGGTCTGGTGCCAGGGGTTCTCCGAGCCCGAAGCGGGCTCGGACCTCGCCTCGTTGCGGACCCGGGCGGAGCGGGACGGCGACGCCTATGTGATCAGCGGCCAGAAGGTCTGGTCCTCGTTCGCGCACCAGGCCGACCTGTGCATCCTGCTGGCCCGGACCGATCCGGAGGCGGAGCGACACGCCGGCCTCACCTACTTCATCGTGCCGATGCATGCCCCGGGGGTGGAGGTCCGGCCGCTGCGCCAGATCACGGGAGACGCCGAGTTCAACGAGATCTTCCTGGATGGGGTGCGGGTACCGGTCGAGAACGTGGTGGGCGCTCCGGGCGACGGATGGACCGTGGCCGTCAACACCCTGATGCACGAGCGGGCGAACCTGGCCGTGATGCTGACGGTGCGCCTGGACGACGCGCTGACGCGGCTGATCGCGCTGGCTCGGAGCACCCGGCGGCACGGGGGTCGGGCCGCCGACGACCCACTGATCCGAGACGCGATCGCCGGCCTGTGGTCGGACGTGCAGGCGCTCCGGGTGACCAACGCCCGGGCCCTGTCGATGCTCACTTCCACCGGGGCTCCGGGCCCCGAGGGGTCGATCGTCAAGCTGGTGTGGGCCGAGGCCAACCAGCGGCTGACCTCCCTCGCCCTGGAGATCCAGGGCTCGTACGCGATGCTCTCGGGCGGGGAGCACGCCGTGGACGGCGGTCGGTGGCAGCGCCTCCAGCTCCGTAGCCGCGGCAACTCGATCGAGGGAGGCACCTCGGAGATCCTGCGCGACGTGATCGCCGAGCGCATCCTGGACCTGCCCAAGAGCCGGTGAGCGGACCGTGGACCTGACCGAGACCGAGACCCACCGGCTTCTCCGCGACCAGGCTCGCGCCTTCCTCGGGGTCCGTTACCCCCCGGAGCGGGTGGCCGGGATCGCCGACGGCAAGGGTTTCCCCCCCGACGAGTGGCGCTCGATCGTCGAACTCGGATGGACATCCATCTCGGTGCCGGAGACCTCCGGTGGAGCCGGTCTGGGGCTGCCCGAGGAAGCCGTGCTGGCCGAGGAGCTCGGCCGGGTGGTGTTCCCCGGGCCGTTCCTGTCCACCGTGGTGATGGCCCTGCCCGCCCTGGCTGCCGACCCGGACCTGCAGCGAGCGGTGACCTCGGGTCGGTCCATCGCGACGCTCGCGTGGGCAGGCCCGGATGGCGCCTTCCGCACCGACCGGTTCCCGATAGGGGTGGGCAAGGGCACGGACCTCCACCACCTCTACGGGTCGACGTGGTTCGTCCCGGACCTGGCCATCGCCGACCTGGCGGTGGTGACCGGGCGCGGTCCACGAGGTCCGGGGGTCTGGGCCGTGCGGCTCGAAGGTGACTCGGTCTCTCGGCAGCCACTCCCCACCGTGGATGGCACGCGACGGATGGGAGCCCTGTTCCTGGAGGGCGCGGAGGGCCGCCTGCTCGCCGAAGGCGATGAGGCCGTCTGCCTCCTGGGTCGGATCCGCGAACGCACCTTGGCAGTCCTGTCCATGGAGGGCGTCGGCGTCGCGTCCGCCGCGCTGGAGCTGGCCGTGGCTCACGCTCGGACCCGGGTGCAGTTCGGGCGGCCGATCGGAGCGTTCCAAGCCGTGTCACAGCAGCTGGCGTCGGCGTACGCGGACCTCGAGGGGGCTCGCTCGCTCGCCCTCTGGGCGGCGGCCGCCGTCGCCGCCGGCGAGCAGGACGCCCCCCGTGCAGCGGCCGCCGCCAAGGCCCGGAGCTCGGAAGCCGCCGTCGGGGCGTGCGAGCGGGCCATCCAGGTGCTGGGGGGTATGGGGTTCACCTGGGAGCATCCTCTCCACCGCCTGTACAGGCGGGCGGAGTGGGATCGGGCCTTCATGGGGTGGCCGTCGGAGCTGCGGGCGTCCGTGGCCGCGTCCCTGCTGGATGACCCGGAGCCCCAGGGATGGCGCCGGTAGACTGACCGGGTGGCTCGACCCTCCGCCGCCAGATCGACCGCCCCCAGTTCACGCCCCCCGTCGGTCCGGGGCGTCCGGCTCACCGCGGACCGGCTCGTGGTGCGGCAACCGGACGAGGGGGAACGGACCTCCCGGGGCGGGCTCCTGATCCCCGCCACCGCGGCCCCGGCCCCCCGCCGCTGTCTGTGGGGCGAGGTGACGTTGGTCGGTCCGGACGTTCGCGGGGTCAAGGTGGGTGACCGGGTCCTGTTCCTCCCGCAGGCCGGGCTCGAGGTGGAGCTCGAGGGAGAGGACCGTCTGCTCCTGCGGGAACGCGATGTGCAGGCGGTGGCCTCGCCCACCGAGGGCCCGGAACAGAGCCCCGGCCAGTACCTCTGAGGTCAACCGGCGAGGACCTGGAGCCGCAGGCGGCGCCGATCGTTCTCGCGATTGGGATCGACCACCACCAGGCTCTGCCAGGTGCCGAGGACCAGACGCCCCGCCTCCACGGGAAGCACGAGGGACGGGGCGACCAGGACCGGCAGGAGGTGATCGCCCCCGTGGCCGACGGACCCGTGCCGATGCCGGTATCGCTCGTCGCGGGGCAGGAGCCGCTCCACGAGGTCTTCCAGATCGGGCTCGGAGCCCGATCCCGTCTCCATCAAGGCCACGCCGGCCGTGGCGTGGGGCAGGAACACCAGGACGATGCCGTCCTCTCCGCCCTCGGCCACGAACCGGCGCACGTGCTCGGTGACGTCGATCACCCGCCGGCCGGTGGTATCGATCTCGACCTCCGTCGTCCTCACGGCTCTCCCCCCATCGGTCCCCTGGGATCCAACCGCCCGTCCGGGCCCCGGGGTGGTGGAGGCGGCGGCAGGACGGTCGGCCCCACCCGTCCGACCGCAGGCTGAGGCCCTGCCGGCCGCGGCCCGCGTCCGCTCGATCCCGCCGGCGGAGGAGCCGGCCAGCCGGGCCGACCCCCCGACCCCGCGAGGGACCCGCCCCCCGACGCGCTCCCCAGAGCCGCTCGCCCCACCGCCCGATGAGCCAGCGCGGCCGCCCCGAGGGCGAGGATCCCGCCGGCCACCACCAGGTACAGGCCCGTGGCCAGGCCGATGCGCAGTGCCCCCGACTCGAACGTGCCACGGACCGCGTCCCGCGTCTGCTCGAGCGGCAGGTTCAGGCGGCGGGAGATCTGCCGTGCCGCTCCCTCGATCACCTGGGCCCGTGCGGTCAGGGCCGTGGCCACGGCCACCCCGGTGATCACCAGCCCACCGAACGCCGCCGGCAACCGGAGACGCCCCACCCCGGAGCCGGCCAGCACCCCCAGACCGGCGAAGAGCACCAGACCGGCGGCCAGGAGCGTGACCTTGCCCTCCCACCCGCTCAGACCCCGGGCCGAGGCCCGGAAGCCGAGGCCCGTGGCCTGTGCCCACTCCATCAGCGAGCCCAGCGCGGCGATCGACCCACCCATCACGGCCAGGATCCCCGCCAGCCCCGATCGGTCCGATCGTGTCATCGCCCCGCGTCCCCTCCGGTCCCGGCCCCTGCCG
>DASQQQ010000071.1:0-10262 GCA_035643355.1 Actinomycetota bacterium
GACGTCGGACAGTTCTTCAGCATCGAGGAGATCGGCCTCGGGCCGAACGGTTGGGTGGGGCTCCTGAACTACACCGATGCGCCGGCGAGCCTCGACACGCTCTTCCTGTGCCAGCCCCCGCGGTGCGTGGAGCTCCCCGACGTGCTGGTGAGGCCCGGCCACGTGGCGAGGGTGACCGTCGGCGATGGGTCCGGCCTGGAGAGAGTGGTCATGACGGACGCCCCCCTCGACCTCGCCCCATCGGACGGGGAGGTCGCCCTGTACTCGACGGACGATGTCGACGACGCCGATCGCCTGTGGGCCTACCTGGAGTGGGGCTCGACGCCGCACGCCGGAACCGAGATGGCGATCGAGGCCGGCCTGTGGCACGTGGGCTCGTACGCCCCCTCGTCCGACGACGCCACGCGCCTGTACAGAACCGACGATGGCCTCTGGGTCTTCGAGTAGGCCTCACCCCGTCTCGAACTCGTGGCCCGGCACGAGCGACCCGTCCGCCGAAACCCGGAGATCGACACCACGCGGAAGAGGCGGCCTCTCGGGGCCGCCTCTTCGCCTTCCCGGATCGAGCGTGCGCTACGTGCCGAGCTCGGACCGGGCCTCCGGGGGCGGGCCGGGCATCGCCCCGCCCGTCGGATCGCCGTCGTCGGGCTCGCCGACCACGACCACCTGCTCGCGCTCGGCGCCCAGGACCCGGTCCAGCTCCTGGACCGAGGCCGCCAGGCCGTCGCGCATCTCCCGGATCCGGCTCAGCGTCGCCGCGCGCACCGGCTCCAGCTCGTGCTTGAGGCGCTCGGTCTCCAGGCGCGCCGAGCCGAGCATCTCGTCCACGCGGGTCCGGGCCTCCTGCTCCTCGGCGTTGGCCTGCATCCGCAGCTGGGCGGCCTCCGACCTGGCGTCCGCGAGGATGCCGATCGCCTCCGCCTCCGCTTGCCGGCGCAGGCCGGCCACATCCTGATCGAAACGCCGGATGAGGTCCACGACATGCGTCGACACCTCCTTGTACGAGTCGGCGCGGGGCGCGTCGCGGGCCAGGTCCCGCTCGCGGCGGGCCTCATCAAGCAGCCGCTGGGTGCGCGTGACCTGGGAGCTCAGTGCTTCGAGCCGGTCGGTGAGCTTGGCGACGTGGGCGCGGACCTCCTCGGGGTCGTATCCACGCCGGACGGTCTGGAACGCGGGCTCGCGCTGGGCATCGCCCGATCGCGTGGCTTCCGGCTGTTGTGCAGCCATCGTCCCTCCGGTGGGTCGGGGAAGGGTACTCCCTTCCGTCCCCCGAACGTACCGCGCTCGGCCTACGGAGGGGAGGGCCCGAACGGTCGTTTCTCCCCGCGGGACGGCCTAGGGCAGAAGTCGTAGCTCCGGGGCTACTGGCCGAACGGGGTCTCCTGGCGCCGGGCGGACGGCTCGTCCTCCCGCACCGGCTTTTCGGCCTCCCCGGCGTGCCCGAGCACCACGACCCGCTCCTCCTCCTGCTGCTGCCCGCCGTTCAGGATGACGTCGATCTCGCGCACGGAGTTGCGCATGTGGTCACGGATGATCCGGAGCTCGTTCAGCGTGGAGCCGTGGAGCGTCATGAGGTGGGACTTGATCTGATCGGTCTGCGCCTTCGCGTCGCCGAGGATCCGCTCGGCCTCCTCCCGGGCCTGGCGCCTGATGTGGTCGGCCTGCCCACGCGCCTCGGCCTGGGCCCCCCCGGCCTGCTGGCGGATCCGGTCGGCTTCCTCTCGGGCCCCGGAGAGGATCCGCGCCGCCTCTAGCTCGGCTTCGCCGCGGAGCTTCTCGACCTCCGCGTCGAAGTGCCGTACCAGTTCCGCCACGTGAGCGGCCAGGGCCTCGTAGGGGTCCTTGCGGGCCGTCTCCCACGCCTCGAGCGCGATGTCGCGCTCGCGCTTGGCCTCCTCGCGCTCCCGCTCCAGCCCGCGGATCTGATCCTCCAGGGCTTGAACGCGCTGCGCCACCCCCCGCAGGTACTGGAGCACCTGGTCAGGGTCGAAGCCCCGCTTGACCATGTCGAAGCTGGGCGGCGAGCGGTCGCCCGACGCCGCAGACCCGAAGCCCGATCCCTCCGTCGCCATCGAACATCCCCCCTGCGAACTGTATGACCGTCAGCGTGCACCGTAGCGAATCCGGGTCCGGCGCGCCAGGGCCCGAAGGTCGGTCGTCAGGCCCGAGCGGTGAGCACCTCGCGCCCATCCTCGGTGACCGCGATGGTGTGCTCGAAGTGGGCCGAGAGCGACCCGTCCGCCGTCACCACGGTCCAGTGGTCGGCCAGGACCCGCGTCTCCCAGCCGCCGACGTTCACCATCGGCTCCACGGCGATCACCAGGCCGGGCTTGAGCTCGGGGCCCCGGCCCGGCTCCCCGTAGTTGGGGATCTGGGGGTCCTCGTGCATGTTCCGTCCGATCCCGTGACCCACGTACTCGCGGACCACCTGGAACCCCGCTCCCTCTGCCACCTGCTGGACCGCGGCGCCCACATCGGAGAGCCGGCCGCCCGGGCGGATCTGCGCGATGCCCGCCTCGAGCGCCTCCTCGGTCACCCGGACCAGCTTCTCGGCCTCCGGCGAGGGGGGCTCGCCCACGAACACCGTCACCGCCGAGTCCCCGTGGAACCCCTCCCAGATCGCGCCGAAGTCCAGCGAGAGGAGGTCGCCCTCGCGGAGCACGCGCCGGGGCGAGGGGATGCCGTGGACCACCTCGTCGTTCACCGACGCGCAGATCGAGGCGGGGAACGGCGGCTGCCCGTACCCCTTGAACGACGGGATCGCGTCGCGCTCGACGATGTGGGCCTCGGCCACGGCGTCCAGGTCGGCCGTGGTGGCGCCCGGCCGGACCGCCTCCAGCACCCGCTCGATGGTGGAGGCGACGATGCGGCCGGCCTTCCGCATCCGGTCCAGGTCCTCCCGCGACTTGTAATCGATCACCCGAAGTCCTCGGTGAGATCGGCGATCGCCTCGACCGTCCGGTCCGCCACGACCTCCTCGCGCGCCTCGGCGTCGATGTCGCGGAGCAGGCCCCGCTCCCAGAAGTACAGGACCAGCGGCTGGGTCTCGCGGTGGTACACCTCGAGCCGGCGGCGGATCGTCGCCTCGTCGTCGTCGCTCCGGTTGACCAGCTCGTGGCCGCACACGTCGCAGGTCCCCTCCACCCGGGGAGGCTTGAACTCGAGGTTGTAGCTGCGCTTGCAGTTCGGGCACACCAGCCGCGCCATCAGCCGCTTCACGGCCATCTCGTCGGAGATCTTGATGTTCAGCACGGCGTGGAGCGGACGCCCCGCCTGGCTCAGCGCCCGCTCGAGGGCCTGGGCCTGGGGGACCGTCCGCGGGAACCCGTCGAGGATGAAGCCCTCGCGCGCGTCGGGGCGGTCCAGCCGCTCGAGCACCATCTCGGTGGTGATGTCGTCCGGCACGTACTCCCCTCGGTCCACGTACTCCTTGGCCTGCAGGCCGAGCGGGGTGGCGTTCGCGATCTGCTCCCGGAAGATGTCGCCGGTGGCGATGGTGGACAGGCCGTAGCGCTCGGCCAGCCTCCTGGCCTGGGTCCCCTTCCCCGCCCCCGGTGGTCCGAGGAGGATGATCCGCACGGTCCCTCCCCTATCTCAGGAAGCCCTCGTAGTGGCGCATGAGGAGCTGCGACTCGAGCTGTTTCATGGTCTCCAGCGCCACGCCGATGGTGATCAGCAGCGACGTCCCGCCGAACGGGAACTGCTGGATCACCCAGAACGCGAACACGATCGAGGGCAGGAGCGCGATCGTGGCCAGGAACAGCGAGCCCGGCAGCGTGATCCGGGACAGGACCTTGCTCAGGTAGTCGGACGTCGGGGGACCGGGCCGGATCCCGGGGATGAACCCCCCGTACTTGCGGAGGTTGTCCGCGGTGTCCACCGGGTTGAACGTGATCGCGGTGTAGAAGTACGCGAAGAACACCACCATGAGCCCGTAGAAGGTCATGTAGACCATGCTGCGCTGGTTGGTCAGGTAGTCGTTCACGAAGTTCTGGAACCAGACGGCATGGTAGACGCTGGCCAGCAGCGTGGGGAAGTACAGGACCGAGCTGGCGAAGATGATCGGGATCACGCCTGCCTGGTTGACCTTCAGCGGGATGTAGGTGCTGCCGCCCGCCGTCATCCGCCGGCCGACCACGCGCTTGGCGTACTGCACGGGGATCCGCCGCTGCCCCTGCTCGATGAAGATCACGGCCACCACGATGGCCATCCCGATCAGCAGCACCACCGTGAACTTCGTGGTGCCGCCGGACAGCAGGATCGAGCGGCCCTCCTGCGGGAGCCGGCTGATCACGCTGGTGAAGATCAGGATGGACATCCCGTTGCCGATCCCCCGCTGGGTGATCAGCTCGCCCATCCACATGATCGTCGCCGTCCCGGCCGTCATCACCAGGACGATCAACGCGATGTTCTGCGCGGTGAACTCGCCGGCGGGGAAGATGTCGACGCCCAGGCCGGTGGTGGAGCTCGGCGAGTGGAACAGGAACACCAGGCCGGTGGACTGCAGGAGCGCCAGCACCACCGTGACGTAGCGGGTCCACTGATTGATCTTCTTGGTGCCGGACTCGCCCTCCTTCTGCCAGCGCTCGAGCTTGGGGATCACCACCGTGAGGAGCTGCATGATGATCGAGGCCGTGATGTAGGGCATGATGCCCAGCCCGAACACGGCCATCCGCGTGAGCGCCCCGCCGGAGAACAGGTCGATGAACGAGAGGAACCCGGTCGCCCCCTGCTGCTCGGCCGCCTGCTGCAGGATGCTGATGTCCACCACCGGGACCGGCACGTGCGAACCCAGCCGGTACAGGGCGATGACGAGCAGGGTGAACAGGATCTTGTTCCGGAGGTCCGGGACCCTGAAGGCGTTGACGAAGGCGCGGAGCACGAGACCCCTATCCTACCCCGGTCAGCCGATCAGCTCGGCCCGGCCCCCGGCGCGCTCGATCTTGGCCCTCGCGGCCTCGGAGAAGGCGTGGGCGCGGACCGTGAGCGCCGTCCCGAGCTCGCCGCGGGCCAGGATCTTCACCTTCCGCCCCTTGCCGACCAGGCCGTGCGCGTGCAGGGCCGCCGGGTCGACCTCGCCCCCGTCGAACACCTTGCCGAGGGTCTCCACGTTCACCACGGCGTACTCGAGGCGGTTCGGGTTGGTGAAGCCCTTCAGCTTGGGCACGCGGCGCTGGAGCGGCATCTGGCCGCCCTCGAACCCGGTCTTGGGGTTGTGCCGGGCCAGGTAGCCCTTGGTCCCCCGGCCGGCCGTCTTGCCCCGGACGCCCGCCCGGCCGCGACCGACGCGCTTGCGCTCCCGCTTGGCGCCCTCCGCCGGTCTCAGGTGGTGGAGCTTCATGCCTTCGCCTTCCCCTTCCGCGACCGGACCCGGCGCTCCGCGCCGTCCCCGGACACCTCCTCCACCGTCACCAGGTGCTTGACCTTCTCGATCATCCCGCGGATCTCGGGACGGTCCTCCTTGACCACCGAGTCGTTGATCCGGTGCAGCCCGAGCCGGCGGACCGTGGCCTTCTGGTCCTTCGGGCGGTCGATGACGCTGCGGACCTGCGTGACCCTAAGCTGCGGGCTCATCGCCGCCCACCCCGCGGTCCGGTCCGCGGACCGCTCCGCTGCGGCCCTGGGGAGGCCGCGGCCTGGTCGCCGTAGACCTCCTCCAGCTTGGCGGCCCTGGTGGCCTGCTGCCGCTCCTGCGCGGCCGCGACGGCCTCGAGCATGGGCTTGGGCGCCACCTGGTGGACGTCGCGGCCGCGCAGGCGGGCGACCTCCTCCGGGCGCTTGAGGCTCTTCAGGCCCGCCATGGCCGCCTTCACGATGTTGATCGCGTTGGCCGAGCCCAGGGACTTGCTGAGGATGTCCTTGATGCCGGCGCACTCGACCAGCGCCCGCACCGGTCCGCCCGCGATCACGCCGGTCCCCGGCGCCGCCGGCTTGAGCAGGACCGCGCCGGCCCCGTCCTCGCCGATCACCTGGTGCGGGATGGTGGTGCCCATCATCGGCACCTCGAACATCTTCCGCTTGGCCTCCTCGACCCCCTTGTTGATCGCCGCCGGGACCTCCTTGGCCTTGCCGTAGCCCAGGCCCACCCGGCCGGCGCCGTCGCCCACCACCACCAGCGCCGCGAACGAGAAGCGCCGGCCGCCCTTGACGACCTTGGCCACGCGGTTGATGCCGATGACCCGCTCCTCGTAGATGCTCTTCTCGCCCTGCGAGTCGTACCGCCTCATCAGATCTCGAGCCCCTTCTCCCTCGCGCCCTCCGCGAGGGCGGCCACCCGGCCGTGGTAGAGCCGCCCGCCCCGGTCGAACACGACCCGGTCGATCCCGGCGGCCTTCGCCCGCTCGGCCAGCAGCTCGCCGACGGCCTTGGCCGCCCCGGTCTTGCCCGGACCACCGGCGGCCGGAAGCTCTCGGTCCGAGGCCGCGATCAGCGTGCGGGCGGCGTCGTCGTCGATCAGCTGGGCGTAGATGTGCCGGTTGGACCGGTAGACGGCCAGGCGCGGCCGCGTCGGGGTCCCGGCGATCTTCCGGCGCACACGATGGTGACGCCGCAGGCGGGCGCCGCGCTTGGTCTTCGCCTCCATCACGCGATCGCCCCCTTCGCCGCCTTGCCGGCCTTCTTGCGGACGTACTCGTTCTCGTACCGGATGCCCTTGCCCTTGTAGGGCTCGGGCTTGCGGATCTTCCGGATGTTGGCGGCGGTCTCGCCGACCTGCTGCTTGTCGTTGCCCCGGACCACGATGGACGTGGGGGTGGGCGTCTCGAACTCGATCCCCTCCGGGCACGGGACCACCACCGGGTGCGAGTAGCCGACCTGGACCTCCAGGTCCTTGCCCTTCATCGCCGCGCGGTACCCCACGCCCACGATCGCCAGGCGCTTCTCGAACCCCTTGGTCACGCCCTCGACCATGTTGGCGATCAGCGTGCGCGTCAGGCCGTGGAGGCTGCGGTGGAAGCCCTCGTCGCTGGGGCGCTCGACCCGGAGGGTGGAGTCCTCGCGGACGATCCGCATCTCGGCGTGCACGCGCTGGCTCAGGGTCCCCCGGGGACCCCTCACCGTCACGACGGCGTCGTCGCCGAGGGCGACGTCCACCCCGCTCGGGATCTCGATGGGCTCTCGTCCGATCCTGCTCATCCGCTCTTCTTCTTCCCCCCGTGGCTCCGCTTCCCCGTCACCACACGTACGCCAGGACCTCGCCGCCCACGCCCGCGCGCGCCGCGTCTCGGTCGGTCATCACTCCTCGGGACGTGGACACGATCGCGATCCCGAGGCCGCCGAGCACCCGGGGCAGCTCCCCGCGACGTACGTAGACCCGGCGCCCGGGCTTGCTCACCCGCCGCAGCCCGGTGATCGTGCGCTCCCGCTTGGGCCCGTACTTCAGGTGGACCCTGAGCACCCGCTCGATCCCCTCGCCCTCGTCCTCGAACCCGACGATGAAGCCCTCGGCGTCCAGGATCCGAAGGATCGCCCGGTTCATCTTCGAGGCGGGCAGCGGGAGGTCGTCCTTGTACGCCAGGTTGGCGTTGCGGATCCGGGTCAGCATGTCCCCGATCGGGTCCGTGACGTGCGTCGCGAGCCTCACCATGACGCCTTCGTCACCCCCGGCAGCTCCCCGGCGTGCGCGAGCTCGCGGAAGCAGATCCGGCACAGGAGCAGCTTGCGGTACACGGCGCGGGATCGGCCGCACCGGCGGCAGCGCGTGTACTCACGCACCCGGAACTTCGCCTGCCGCTCCTGCTTGTTGATCAACGCCTTCTTCGCCATACCGCTCCCCAGGCGCTAGGACTCCGCCTCGCCGGCCATCGGGGCCCCCTGGAAGGGGAACCCGAGGGCGACAAGCAGCGCCCTGCCCTCCTCGTCCGTCCGTGCGGTCGTCACGACCGTGATGTCCATCCCCCGGACCTTCACGACCTTGTCGTAGTCGATCTCGGGGAAGATCAGCTGCTCGGTCAGCCCGAGCGTGTAGTTCCCGTGCCCGTCGAACGCCGCCGGGTCCAGCCCGCGGAAGTCCCGGATCCGGGGGATCGCGACCGAGACCAGCCGGTCGACGAACTCCCACATCCGGTCGCCCCGCAGGGTGACCTTGACGCCGATCGCCATCCCCTCGCGCACCTTGAACCCGGCGATCGACTTGCGGGCCTTCGTGATCACCGGCCGCTGGCCCGTGATCACCGCGAGGTCGTCGACGGCCGCCTCCAGCATACGACCGTCCTTCAGGGCGTCGCCCACCCCCATGTTCAGGACGACCTTCTCCAGCCGCGGGACCTGCAAGGGGTTGGACATGCCGAGCTCGCCCTGGAGGCGCGGCCGCGCCTCCTCGCGGAAGCGGACCTTCATCCGGGGCACGGGGGGCGCCTGGCTCACAGGTCCTCACCGCACTTGCGACAGATCCGCACCTTCGAGCCGTCGGGCTCGAAGCGGCGGCCGACCCGCGTGGGCTGGCCGCACGACCTGCACACGAGCTGCACGTTGGACAGGTCGATGAACAGCTCGGTGTCGATGATGCCGCCCTGCTGGAGCTGCGAGCCGCTGGCCGAGCGCTTCCCCTGCGTCCGCTGGTGCTTCTTGGCCATCGCGGCGCCCTCGACGAGCACCCGGCCCTCGCGCGGGAGCACGCGGATCACCCGGCCGGTGTGGCCGCGGCTCTTGCCGTTCATCACCCGGACCTGATCGTCCTTCTTGATGTCCACGCCTGGCATCTAGAGCACCTCCGGAGCGAGCGAGATGATCTTCATGAACCGCTTCTCCCGGAGCTCGCGCGCGACCGGGCCGAAGATGCGGGTCCCGCGCGGGTTCCGCTGCTCGTTGATCAGCACCACCGCGTTGTCGTCGAACCGGATGTAGGAGCCGTCGGGTCGGCGCCGCTCCTTGGCGGTCCGCACCACCACGGCCCGGACGACGTCGCCCTTCTTCACGGCGCCGCCGGGCAGGGCGTCCTTGACCGAGCCGACGATCACGTCGCCGATGCGCGCGTACCGCTTGTGGCTGCCGCCGAGCACGCGGATGCACAGGACCACCTTGGCCCCCGTGTTGTCCGCCACCTTGCAACGCGTCTCCTGCTGGATCACCGGGTCCTCTCTCGTTCCCGCCTATCTGGTCCGCCCTACCTGGCCCCGCCCTACTTGGCCCGCTCGACGATCTCGACGATCCGCCAGCGCTTGGTCTTGCTGAGCGGCCGCGTCTCCATCACGCGCACCGTGTCGCCCACGTGCGCGTCGTTGGCCTCGTCATGCGCGGCCAGCTTCGACGACCGCTTCACGATCTTCTTGTAGAGCGGGTGCCGCACCTTGCGGTCGATGCGGACCAGCACCGTCTTGTCCATGGCGTCGGACACGACCACGCCGGTCCGGACCTTCCGCCGTCCCCGCTCCGGCTTCGCCGGCTGCTCGTCGCTCACGCCTGCTCCCGTTCCTCGTCCTCGACGGCCTCGAGCTCCTCCAGCTCCCGCTCGCGCAGGATGGTGAGGATGCGCGCGGCCTCGTGGCGCGCCTGCTTGATCCGCATCGGGTTGTCGAGCTGGCCGGTGGCGAGCTGGAAGCGTAGGTTGAACAGCTCCTCCTTGAGCGACTCCACGCGCTCGAGCAGGTCCTCATCGCCCAGTTCACGGATCTCGCGGATCTTGGCCACTACTCGACACCCCCCATCCGCGAGATGAACTTGGTCTTGATCGGCAGCTTGTGCGCCGCCCGGCTCATGGCCTCGCGCGCGAGCGGCTCGGAGACCCCGGACAGCTCGAACATCACCCGCCCGGGCTTGACCACGGCGACCCAGCCCTCCGGGTTGCCCTTGCCCGAGCCCATCCGCGTCTCGGCCGGCTTCTTCGTGTACGGCTTGTCGGGGAAGATGTTGATCCACACCTTCCCGCCGCGGCGGATGTGCCGGGTGATGGCCACCCGGGCGGCCTCGATCTGCCGGTTGGTGATCCACGCCGGCTGGAGGGCCACGAGCCCGTAGTCCCCGTAGTGGATCTCCGTGCCGCCCTTGGCGCGTCCGCGCCGCCGGCCCCGATGGACCTTGCGGTGCTTGACCTTCTTGGGGGCGAGCATCTAGCCCTCCTCCTCGGGCTTGGTCTCCGGCTTGGTCTCCGGCTTGGCCTCGGGCTTGGCCTCGGGCTTGGCCTCGGGCTTGGCCTCCTCGGCGGCGGGTTCCGCCGGCTCGGCCTCGTCGGTGATCAACGCGCCGGTGGAGGCGCCGCCGCTCGAGACCTGCGCGAGGGCCCGGGCCCGCAGGCGCTCGGTCTCCAGCTCGGCCTGCGGGATCTC